>JANNFZ010000351.1:0-6328 GCA_031380375.1 Hyphomicrobiales bacterium | reverse complement strand
TGAATCGCAGAGAATGACATTCTCGTTGGGCACCCCCAGTGATTTCACAAGCTCGACGCAGGCGATTGCCGCAGCTCCCGCACCGTTGCACACCAGCTTGAAATTCTTGAGGTTGCGACCTGTCAATTTGAGCGCATTGATGAGGCCTGCCGTTGCGATGATCGCCGTGCCGTGCTGGTCGTCATGGAACACCGGAATGTCCATGAGCTCGCGCAGGCGCTGCTCAATGATGAAACATTCAGGCGCCTTGATGTCCTCAAGGTTGATGCCGCCGAATGAGGGCCCCAGATAACGCACCGCATTGATGAATTGATCGGGGTCCTTGGTGTCGACTTCAAGGTCGATGGAATCGACATCGGCAAAGCGTTTGAACAGCACAGCCTTGCCTTCCATCACGGGCTTTGAGGCAAGGGCACCGAGATCACCAAGGCCGAGGATGGCCGTGCCGTTGGAGATGACCGCCACCATGTTGCCCTTGGTGGTATAGTCATAGGCGCAGTCGGGGTTCTCGGCGATGCGCTTCACGGGAACGGCAACGCCTGGCGAATAGGCGAGCGACAAGTCGCGCTGCGTCGTCATGGGCTTGGTGGGCCTGATTTCGAGCTTGCCGGGCTTGCCCATCTGGTGGAACTGCAAGGCCTCTTCGTCGGAAATCGCGGGGCGGCGGGGGGCTTTGCGGGGTTCGCTGGTCATACGATGTGCTTTCGTGTCGTGGAATGAAGTCTAGGGTTAGCCGGAATGCACCCCCGGTCGCAAATGTTTCCATTTGCTTTTCTGATGCGCTAGGAACCGCCCATGCACGGGCCCACCAACACATCTTTGGCCGCCGACGCCGATACCACCCCGATGATGGCGCAATACCTTGAAATCAAGCGCCAGCACGAGGGTACCCTGTTGTTTTACCGCATGGGCGATTTCTACGAGATGTTCTTCGCCGACGCCGCGCGCGCCTCCGCCATATTGGGCATTGCGTTGACCAAGCGTGGCCGTCACCAGGGCGATGACATTCCGATGTGCGGCGTTCCCGTCCATGCGGCAGAGCAGTATTTGCAAAAGCTGATCCGGGCGGGCGAGCGCGTCGCCATCTGCGAGCAGATGGAAGACCCGGCCGAGGCCAAAAAACGCGGTGCAAAATCCGTCGTCCGCCGCGATGTCATCCGTCTCGTCACCCCCGGCACCTTGACCGAGGATGCACTTCTCGACGCGGGTAGCCGAAATCATCTCGCCTGTCTGGCGGTTCTGGGAACCGGCGACATGGCGCTTTCCTGGACCGACATTTCATCGGGCAGCTTCACGGTGACCACAACAAGCCCCAACCGTCTTGCCGCCGATCTTGCACGCGTCGCACCAGCCGAATTGCTGCTCGCCGACAAACTGCTGGATGATGCAGTACTCGCACCATTGGTGAAGGCGAGCGCCATTCCGCTGTCGCCACAGCCGCAGAGCCGCTTTGATTCACAAAATGCCGAACAGCGCCTCAAGTCCCATTTCGGGTTGCAGACCCTTGATGCGCTGGGAAGCTTTTCACGCGCTGACCATTCGGCCTTGGGCGCGCTGCTTGACTATTTGAGCCTCACGCAAGTGGGGCAATTGCCCTATCTGCGCGCTCCCACCAAGGAGGAGGCAAACGCAGGACTGATCATCGATCCGGCAACGCGCGCCAATCTCGAATTGTCACGCACACTTTCCGGCGAGAAAAAAGGAAGTCTGCTATCGGTCATCACCCGCACGGTAACGTCCCCCGGTGCGCGCCTTCTCGCCGATCATCTGGCGAGGCCACTGGCCGATCCCGTGTTGATCAACGACCGCCTCGATGCCGTTGCCTTCTTCCACGGTGAAAGCCTGTTTGCCGATGATCTGCATGGCGCATTGCGCAAAGTGCCGGACATGGAACGGGCGCTCGCCCGCCTCACCGGCAATCGAGGCGGTCCCCGCGATTTGGCGGCTTTACGTGACGGACTTGCGGCAGCAATGGCAATCGCCGCAACTCTGAAAGCCCATGATGGCCTTGTCGCAATGCCCGCTGCCATCGTTGATGTGACCGAGGCGCTTTCCACGGCACCGCAGGAACTGATCACAAAATTTTCCAATGGTCTCGCCGCCGAGTTGCCGCAGCTCGCCCGCGATGGTGGTTTCATCGCGGCGGGCTTTCACGCCGAACTCGATGAGGCCCGGGCACTGCGTGATGAAACCCGTCGCGTCATTGCAGCCCTGCAAGCCCGCTATGCCGAGATGAGCGGTGTGCGCGCCCTCAAGATCAAACACAACAATGTGCTTGGTTACTTCATCGAAGTGACGGCCCAGCAGGCGGAAATGCTCAAGGGCAATGACGCGGAAAAACATTTCATCCACCGCCAGACCATTGCCAGTGCGGTCCGCTTCACAACGACCGAGCTTGCCGATCTTGAACAGAAGATCGCCCAGGCGGGTGCACAAGCGCTGGCCATCGAGCTCGACCTGTTCAAGACATTTCTCGATTCAGTCATTGCCAAAGTAGCGGTGATTTCCACAGTGGCGGAAGCGCTGGCCAAGCTTGATGTGGCCCTGGGCCTTGCGCGTCTCGCCCGCGAACAACGCTATGTCCGGCCGCATGTCGATGACAGCCTGGCTTTTTCGATCACAGATGGCCGCCATCCTGTGGTGGAAGTGGCTCTGGCAAATGAAGGGGCAAGCACCTTTCGCACCAACAGCAGCAATCTCGATGGCGGAGCAAAACACCTCTGGCTTCTCACCGGCCCCAACATGGCGGGCAAGTCAACTTTCCTCAGGCAGAACGCTCTTATTTGCGTCCTGGCCCAGATCGGCAGTTTCGTGCCCGCAAGCGCGGCCCATATCGGCGTGGCCAACCGCATTTTCAGCCGTGTCGGTGCTGCCGACGATCTGGCAAGGGGCCGCTCCACTTTCATGGTGGAAATGGTCGAAACGGCCGCCATTCTCAACCAGGCGACGGAACGTTCACTTGTCATCCTTGATGAAATCGGCCGCGGCACCGCAACCTTCGATGGTCTCTCCATCGCCTGGGCCACACTTGAACACCTGCATGATGTCAATCATGCGCGCGGCCTTTTTGCCACACACTATCATGAGTTGACGGCCCTGGGCGCACGGCTCCACGGCCTCCATTGCGCCGCCATGAAAGTCAGGGAATGGAAAGGCGAGATCATTTTCTTGCATGAAGTCGGTGAAGGCAGCGCCGACCGTTCCTATGGCATTCAGGTGGCGAGGCTTGCAGGTCTGCCGCCGGCAGTCATTGCCCGGGCCAGTGCGGTGCTGGCCAGGCTCGAAAAAAGCCGCGATGGCAAAACCGGCCAGGCAGTGATCGATGACCTTCCGCTCTTTGCCGCAACCGCACATCAGCCGGTAATTGCCGAACCCGACGGGCTTCGCGAACTTCTTGCCTCAACCGATGTTGATACGCTGTCACCACGCGCCGCCCTTGATCTTGTCTATGAGCTTGCACGTCTCCACAGCGACGGCCATCAGAAACCATGACGGTATTTGATTCCCGAAGGTTCACGGAAAGTCTCGTGGCACTCCATGTTGCGGCACCTGCCGCCATATTGTCGCTCCGGGTCAAGGTTTCGAACCTGATCAAGGAGACATTGAAAACCATCCACCAGGATGCCGAACAGCGTTTGTTGAAAGACGGCAAGGGCACAGGCTGTGCCATGGCGCTCTCGGAGGCCGAGGATGCCATCATCGCCAGCGTCTTTGTGTTTGCAGCCGAGCGGATTTTTCCAGGCAACAAATCCCCCGATCTCGCAATTATCGCCGTCGGCGGCTATGGCCGGGGCACGCTGGCACCGGGCTCCGACATTGATTTGCTTTTCGTGACGCCAGGCCGAGAAACCGAGCGCGACAAGAAGATCATTGAATTCCTGCTCTATGCCCTGTGGGACGCCCGCCAGAAAGTCGGCCACGCCACGCGCACCGTCGATGACTGCATCCGCCTTGCCCGCACCGACAACACCATCCTGACAGCCATGCTGGAGGCCCGCTTCATCTGCGGTGAGTGCCGCCTTGCAACGCAACTGACCGCGGAATTCCGCCGCGCCATCGTCAAGACCGGAGCCAGGAAATTCGTCGCCGAAAAACTCGCCGAGCGTGACCAGCGCCACGTGAAATCCGGTGAAAGCCGCTATGCCGTCGAGCCCGACATCAAGGACGGCAAGGGCGGGCTTCGTGATCTCCACACCCTGTTCTGGATCGCCAAGTTCATCTATGACACGCCAACCCCTGCGGAACTCGCCGACAAGGGTGCCTTCTCGCAAGGCGAACTCCGGCGCTTTCAGAAATGCGAGGACTTCCTGTGGACGGTGCGCTGTCATCTGCATTTCACCGCCCGTCGCGGAGAAGACAAGCTGTCGTTCGACCGCCAGAGTGAAATCGCCGAACGCCTCGGCTACAAGGCCCACAGCGGTTTACGCAATGTCGAGCGCTTCATGCGCCACTATTTCCTCATCGCCAAGGAAGTGGGGGATTTGACCCGCATATTCTGCGCCTCACTTGAGGCCAGGCATTTGAAGGATGCGCCGTCGCTCTCCCGCCGTATCGTAAATCTTTTGCCGGGCCGTGCGAAGCCTGAAAAATTTGCTCCACCTTTTGTGATGGAAAGCGGCCGTCTTGGAGTCGCCACCAAGACCGCCTTCAGCGATGATCCAGTCAATCTCATTCGCCTGTTCAAGACGGCGAGCGACAGCGGCGTGGAAATCCATCCCGATGCCCTGAAGCTGGTGCATCACTCCTTGCGCCTCATCGATGACCGGTTGCGCAACGACCAGACCGCAAACCAGATGTTCCTCGATATCCTTACGGAAAGCAGCGACACCGAAAGCCTGCTCCGCATGATGAACGAGGCGGGCGTGCTGGGTCGCTTCATTCCGGATTTTGGCCGCATTGTCGGCCTCATGCAGTTCAACATGTATCACCACTATACGGTGGACGAGCACTCGATCCGCGCCGTCGGCCTCTTGCAGCAATTGGAAAAGGGCACGCTTTCCGGCGATCATCCGCTTTCGGTGCAATTGTTCCCGACCCTCACATCAAGGCGCGCCCTCTATCTCGCAACACTCCTTCATGACATCGGCAAGGGCCGCGCTGAAGACCATTCGATTGTCGGTGAACGCGTGGCATTGGTCCTGTGTCCGCGCCTTGGCCTCACACCCGCCGAGACCGAAACCGTGGCCTGGCTGGTGCGTCATCACCTTTTGATGAGCGAGACCGCCCAGATGCGCGATCTCAATGACTACAAGACCATTCTCGATTTCACGGCCATCGTCCAGTCGCCTGAGAGATTGAAGCTTCTGGTCATTCTGACGGTCGCCGATATTCGCGCCGTGGGCCCCGGCGTGTGGAACGGCTGGAAGGGCCAGTTGCTGCGCACGCTTTACGGCGAGGCCGAACCACTCGTCACGGGTGGCCATACGGCAACCACCAGAAAAGAGCGCGTGACAGCGGCACAGGAGGCTTTCTTCGCCCTGATGCCGGACTGGACGGCCGGGCAGAAGGCACTGGCCGCCGCCAAGCACTATGATGCCTATTGGCTGACCGTGTCGCCGGAACGCCAGCAGCGCCACCAGGCCTTGATGGCCGGAACCGAACCCCGCGACATCGGCACCACCATCAAGACCGACCGTTTTGCCGCCATCACTGAAATCACCATTTACGCTGCCGATCACCCGCGCCTCTTGGCCCTGATCTTTGGCGCTTGCACGGCGGCCAACGGCAATATTGTCGGTGCGCAAATTTTCACGACAACCGATGGCATGGCGCTCGATACAATTTTGTTGCAGCGGGAATTTCCGGAGGAAGCCGATGAACAACGCCGCGCCGAACGGGTCTGCGACATGATCCGCAAAGTCCTGCGTGGGCAAGTGCGCCTGCGCGACGCCATGCAGCAGGTGCGGAGGCCGCAAGGCCGCGCCGCCGCCTTTAACGTCGAGCCCCGGGTGCTCATCGACAATTCCTCATCCAACAAATTCACCGTCGTCGAAATCAATGCCATGGACCGCCTCGGCCTGCTTCACGGCCTGACCGACGCGCTGTTTCATTTGAATCTCAATATCGCCTCGGCCCATATCACGACCTTTGGCGAAAAGGCCGTGGACGTGTTCTATGTGACCGACTTGACGGGTGCCAAAGTCATCTCGCCCACCCGCATCAAACTCATTGAAACGTCGATCATGCAGGTCATCGCACCGCTGCCAACCATCGCTGCCGCTCTTGCATAGGAACCCGCCATGTCACTTCTGAAATCTGTGGCCAAGGTCGGCGGCCTCACACTGGTCAGCCGTCTTTTCGGCTTTGTCCGCGACCAGCTGATCGCTTT
>JANNFZ010000028.1:0-2928 GCA_031380375.1 Hyphomicrobiales bacterium | reverse complement strand
CACGCCGCCGTCGTTGAACTGATCGCGCTGGAGGATGCCGAGATCAAATATTCCACGGTGCAGAACTGGTATCCAGGAGACGCCAACGGCAAGGGCGGCATCTATAATTTCGTGACGAAGCGCGGCCATTGGAAATTGCGATGGAATAAAACTCGCCTCGCGATTCATCGCCGCGCAAAATGCAGCTTGGATATTTCCAGGTGATGGCGGAACCAGTCTCCACTTGCGTCCAGGAAATTTTCGAGCGGGCACCACGGCAGTCGCCGCGCTTCGTGACAAAATTATAAATGCCGCCTTTGCCTTCGGCGTCGCCGGGATACCAGTTCTGCACAGTTGAATATTTGATTTCGGCATCGTCGAGCGCGATCAGTTCAACGACTGCGGCGTGAAGCTGGTTTTCCTCGCGCATCGGTGCCGTGCAGCCTTCAAGATAAGAGACATAAGAACCCTTGTCGGCGATGATCAGCGTGCGCTCGAACTGGCCGGTGTTCTTGGCGTTCATGCGGAAATAGGTGGAAAGCTCCATGGGGCAGCGAACCCCCGGCGGCACATAAACAAACGAGCCATCGGAAAACACTCCGGCGTTGAGGGCGGCGTAGAAATTATCGCCCTGCGGCACGACCGAGCCCAGGTATTGCTTCACCAAATCGGGGTGGTTCTTCAGCGCTTCCGAAATGGCGCAAAAAATCACGCCGTGCTTTGCCAGTTCATCCTTGAATGTGGTGACCACAGATACGGAATCGAAAACCGCATCAACGGCTACGTTGCCGCTCGCGTACTCACCACCCGATTCACCATCGAGCCCACTGGCTTCGCCCTGCTTCCGCACACCCGCAAGGATTTCCTGTTCCTTCAGCGGAATGCCGAGTTTGGCGTAGGTCTCGAGCAGTTTCGGATCGACTTCATCAAGCGACTTCGGTGCCGATGTTGATTTGGGCGCCGAGTAATAGTGCAGGTCCTGAAAATCAATCTTGGGATAGTGGACGCGTGCCCAGGTCGGCTCATCCATGGTGAGCCAGACGTGATAGGCCTCAAGGCGCCAATCCAGCATCCATTGCGGCTCGCCCTTTTTGGCCGAGATGAAACGGACGATGTCGTCGTTCAGGCCCTTGGGGGCCTGGTCGGATTCAATGTCGGTCTCAAAGCCGTATTTGTATTTATCGACTTCGATGTCCTTGACGAGTTCGATGGTATCAAGATCAGCCATATGTTCCTCAAGCCGCCTTGCGGGCGCGGTGGCGCCCCACAAGCTTTGTCCAAACCGTGATGAATTGCGCGACGTCTGCCGCCGTGGTGTTCCAGCCAAGGCTTACGCGAATGGCAGCGGAAGAGATTGAAGGTGCGATGCCCATTGCTTCCAGCACATGGCTCTTCGCCACCTTGCCCGATGAACACGCTGACCCCGACGACACCGCAACGCCATCAAGGTCAAAATTCATAAGAAGTGTTTCGGCCTTCATGCCGGGCATGGCGAAACAGGTGGTGTTGGGCAGGCGTTCACTTTCGCAACCGAAAACAATGGAATCGCCTAGTGCTGCTTCAACCTGACCGCGAAGGGCCATGACCGAAAGCAGTGGTTCTTTGGCGACTGCTGCAAAGCCAGCGATGGCGGCAAGGTTTTCGGTGCCGGCGCGGCGGCGCAGTTCCTGGCCACCACCCACCAGCAACGGCTCGACCACCAGGCCATCGCGGATCACCAATGCGCCAATACCAACGGGGCCACCGACCTTGTGAGCCGCAACCGTCATCAGATCACAGCCCGTGAGTCCGAAGTTCACAGGAATTTTGCCCAAGCCCTGGACGGCATCGACATGCACCAGCGCCCCCGCCTTGTGGGCAATGGCAATAATGTCGCTGATCGGCTGAATGACACCGGTTTCGTTGTTGGCGAGCATCACCGATACGAGCGTGTTGGGTCGCCCCAAATGTTTCGACATTGCATCGAGATTCAAGCGGCCTTGGCCGTCGACAGGGATGACGTCAACGGGTTTGCCACTGGCCTTGGCGGCCGCCAGCACACTCGGGTGCTCGACGGCAGAGACGAGAACGTGCTCAGCACCCACGCAGCGCAACGCCATGTTGTTGGCTTCGGTGCCGCCCGAAGTGAAAGTGATCATCGGTGGCAGGCAGCCAAGTGCAAATCCCAAAGTCTCGCGGGCATCATCAATAATCTTGTGCGCCGCCCTGCCCTCGGCATGTACCGACGAGGCGTTACCGCCCACATCAAAAGCCGCCAGCATCGCCGCCTTGGCTGTGGGACGCAGCGGACTTGTGGCGTTATGGTCGAGATAGGTTCTCACCGACCGAGCCCCGCGGCCGGCACGAAACGGTCCTTGGCCTGCTTGATTGAAGCTGCCAGCGCCAGATTGCGCTTTTCGACCACGTCATGCAGCGTCACGGATTCAAGGAAATACATCATCTGCCGCCCAAGCGAGGCCCAGAGGTCGTGGGCGCAGCATTGTGCACCCTTCACGCAACCATCAACGGCGTCACCAGAGCAGCGGGTGACGCGCAAGGGCTCATCGACAGCGAGGATGATTTCCGACATCAGGATTTCGTCGGCGGGCTTGGCCAGCAGATAGCCACCGCCCGGCCCCCGGGCGCTGGTCACGATACCGGCCCGGCGCAGCTTGCCAAAAAGCTGTTCCAGGTATTCCTGGCTGATCTCCTGACGTTCAGCAATTTCAGCCAGCGACACAGGATTTGCACCATCCGACTGGCCAATATCAATCATGGCCATGACGGCGTAGCGGCCCTTGGTGCTCATTTTCATGCCGGAAATCCTTGTGCTTGCTCATGAAACACTTGCATTTTGCCCCTGCCCCCGTGCTAAAGCGCCACCTCTAAGACGGGAAATGACAGGCGTGATTTGGAATTGTTCTAAAGTCATTTAGGTAATCCGACTAGCCGAGTCAAGATTCGGGTGGG
>JANNFZ010000015.1:0-6140 GCA_031380375.1 Hyphomicrobiales bacterium | reverse complement strand
TTTCTCGGTTGTTGATTTGAGCGTGCTTGGGGTTCGCCTGTCCATTGCCATGCGCGACCGTTTCCAAAAGGAACTGAGCAAGTCAAAGGGCAATTTTCAACCGCTCTATGCGGTGCTGCGCGAGGCCGAAAGCTGGTAGTGGCGGGCACAGCTTTTCCATGTTTACACCACATTAACCATGGCAAGGTGAGATGGCAGGAAGTAAGAGTGGAATCATGCTGACACGTCGCGCATTTTTGGGAAGCCTCGGTGCAGTTGTTCTTACTGCACCGCCTGCGCGTGCGGGCGATCATCCGTCGGTCGTCTATATGCGGCAAGTTGCCAAGGACATGCTGGCCGCCCACCGCCAAGGCACGGTCGCGGCCTTTTTGAGGGTCGTGCAGCGCCACGCCGACGTGCCTGAAATTTCGCAGAACGCACTGGGCCAATACAGCGGCAAGCTGCAGGCCGCCCAGCGGGCGCGTTACCAAAAGGGTGTTGCCACCTATCTCGCCCGCTATTTCGCCTTGCAGTCGCGTGATTATACAATCGCCAAATATGAAGTGGGTGAAGCCAAGGTTGATTCCAGCAAGAACGTCGTGGTGACCACCAAGATATTCCTGCTGACAGGCCAAACCTACAATGTGTCTTGGCGCCTTGTGTGGAAGGGCGGCCGTTACAAAGTGCGTGATGCCAGTGTGCTCGGTTTCTGGCTGACAAATTTCCAACGCAAGGACTTTGTTGAATATCTGAACAAGCGCAACGGCAACATCAACATGCTGATTTCGGCGCTTTACGGCTGAGCAGCCCGCAACGCCCCATTAACCCTAACGAGCCATAACCACACCCGGTAATTGGGTGGAGTTTGTATGCGTCGAGTAGTGTTTGTCCTGGGGTCGCTGGCCATGGCGGCGGCACTGGTTGCGTGTTCGGGCGGCAAAGAAAAACCGCGTTCCGGCAGTTCCGGCAGTTCCGGACTTCCGGCGGGTGAAGTGCGCTGCACCGTTGATCCCCGCAACTTGGGTGAAGTCGAGAAAATCCGGGATTTCGGCAATGGCCGTGGCTGCGGTGTGCGCAATGCCTGGAAGGTCTATTCCCTGCAAGGGGTGCGCATGAACCAGCCTGTCGTACTGAACTGTGCCGTCATCAACACATTCGCCAGTTGGATCAGCGAAAGTCTGCAACCCAATGCCGCGCGGCGCTTCGGCGAACAGGTTGTGAAGCTCGACATTCCCTCCGCCTATTCGTGCCGCACCCGCAACAACATTCGCGGTGCGAGGCTTAGCGAACATGCCCTTGGCAATGCCGTGGATGTGTCAGCCTTCACGCTGGAAAGTGGCGAAAAGATCGTTGTGGAGCAGGGTTGGTTTGGCTCCCGGCGGGTCAAAAAATTCATCGCAGCCGTGCGCCGTGATGCCTGTGGGCCCTTCAAAACTGTTCTGGGGCCGGGCACGGACCGCTACCACAAGGATCATCTGCATTTTGACCTGCAGCGGCACGGGCGCGGCGGCAGCTATTGCGGCTGATCCAGACGTTGCTTTTCGCACCGTCAGTGGGCATATGCAGCACCATGGAACAGGACGTCTTGACCCCCGAAAAGAAACCCGTATCTGCATCGCAGGCTTTGAGCCCCTTTGCCTGTTTCCTGGCTGCTGCCGGGGCAACAATGGGCACGCTCTTCCTGCTGGGGGCGGCTTCGGCCGCTTCGGTCTGGGCCTTCATCAAGCTCCTCGGCCTGCCGGATCCGGTGCTCTATGTGGCTTTGGCCATCGGTGCCATTCCGGTTGTCTGGGCCACCATTTGGGTGGCCGGAAGGGCCTGGCATGTGGAGCAGCGGCTTTCGGCCGGGCTTGACATCGACACGCCCAATTTTTCCATGATGCACTATTTCCGGAAGGCAAAATAGGCCGCCGCCGAAATTGCAATTCCCCTTTCACCGCCAATCCATTACTGTCAGGCAATGTCGATCTGGACCGCACTTTCTGAAACTGCCCACACGGTGGGTGATTCTGTCGGGCAAGTCTTTGCGGGCTTCACACGCAAGAGCACGGCGCCTGAAAAATCCATGGCCTTTACCATTGGCATGATTGCGCTCTCGGCCAAGATGGCCAAGGCCGATGGTGTCGTGACCAGCGATGAAGTGGCGGCGTTCAAGCAGGTTTTTCACGTGCCCGAGAAAGACATGGCCGCCGTGCAGCGCATTTTCGACCTCGCGAAGCAGGACATCGCAGGTTTCGACACCTACGCCAGGCAGGTGGCGAGACTGTTTACAGCCAAGTCTTCGGTTCTCGAGAATGTACTCGATGGGCTCTTCCACATTGCCAAAGCCGACAATGCCGTGCACGAGGACGAATTGACCTATCTTGGGGAGATCGCCGGAATTTTCGGTTTCTCGAAACTTGAGTTCGCCCGGATTCGCGGCCGTCATGTGGCCATGGGTGAAGACCCCTATGATGTGTTGGGTCTTGATCCTGATGTGGCATTGGCCGTCGTCAAGCAACGCTACCGCAAACTGGCCCGTGAACTTCATCCCGACAAACAAATGGCAGCAGGTGTTCCCCGGGAAATGGTGAAGCTCGCCACCGAGCGTCTGGCCCGCATCAATGTGGCCTATGACCAGATCGTCAAAGGGTTGGCGGCGTGATTTCGACGCGGCTTCCCCACAACGTCATTCTCTCCCACAATATTGAAGCCCGGCGCGATGACATCGGGCCCGACATTTTGCTGTTGCATTATACCGGCATGGCAAGCGCCGAGAAGGCCTGCGCCTGGTTGTGTGCGCCAGAGTCAAAAGTATCCTGCCACTATCTGATTGATGAACAGGGCCGCATCACACAGATGGTCGATGAGGCGGACCGTGCCTGGCATGCCGGCGAGTCTTCGTGGGAAGGCGATGATGACATCAACTCCCGCTCCATCGGCATAGAAATCCAGAATCCGGGCCATGGTGGCGGCTATCCCGATTTTCCGGCCGTCCAGATGGCTGGCGTTGCGGCACTCTGCCAGGATATTTGCACACGTCATAAAATTGCGCCTTCGCGGGTCCTTGGCCATTCCGATGTGGCACCGGGACGAAAAATAGATCCCGGTGAAAAATTCGATTGGGCGCAATTGCATCGCCATGGCGTTGGCCATTGGGTTGAACCGGAAGAAATTTCAGGTGGGGCTTTCCTGCAGGCTGGTGACAGAGGCGACCCGGTCATGGCCCTGCAAGGCATGTTGCGCCTGTATGGTTACGGGATTGAACTGACAGGTGCGTTTGACGCCCGCAGCAAAATCGTTGTCGAGGCCTTTCAACGGCATTTTCGGCAGGACCGCGTTGATGGCATTGCCGACCAGTCGACTGTCATCACGCTGCACCGTTTGCTTGCGGCGCTTACGGTTGCTTGAGGCGGCACAGCCGCAGGAGTCCGGCAAGATTCGCATCGGCCAAGGGGAATACGGTGGTATGGCTGGCGGCGGTGACCGAAAAACGGTCGGCGGTCTCGAGCGCTTTGAGTGCCGGGTCATCGGTGGAGAGGTCGGTTTCGATGCTTGTCTCCCCCGACATCTCGTTGGCGCTGGTCCGCCCCGGCAGGGTAAATGTTTTTTCGCCGATCTTCACGACAAAGGGTGCCGTGATATTGGGTGCAAGATCGGCTGAACCATCGGGAACGAATATCTTGAGTTTACGGGAGCCAATGGTGCACCAGAAACTGACACCGACATCATCACTTTCAGCCACACCAAAAACCAGGAAGGCGTCACTATCGGCCGTGTCGAGCGTCCATTCCCGTTCCTGGGCCAGCACCGCGTTGCTGCTCAGGGTCATGGCGATCACAAGCAGAAGCATCAATCTGGGCATACTCGCTCTCTGCGACGTTTTGCTGTTTGATGCAAGATCACTTGCAACGGAGACCGCGTGAATGACGATAGATCTGGTGATCCTCAACGGCAGACTGTGGACCATGGATGAGGCACGTCCCAAGGTCGAGGCCCTGGCAATCAGCGCGGGCAAGATTGTGAAGCTCGGCCGAACGGCCGACGTGAAGGCGCTGAGGGGCCGCAAGACCAGGGTCATTGATGCAGGCGGTGCCACTGTGCTGCCCGGCTTCATCGAGGGACACATGCACGTCTTTGGTGGTGGTGCTGAAGCGGCAAGCCTTGATCTTCAGGGTGTTTCGGGAATTGAAGAATTGCGGGCACGGCTCACCGCCTTCGCTGCGGCCAATGGTGAAAGCAAGATCATCATCGGAAACCAGGCGAATTACACCATTCTGGGGGGTGGCGAAGTCCTCACCCGGCGTCACTTGGACCGCATTCTGCCACAGCGTCCGGTGCTGCTTTATGCACCCGACCACCATACCGCCTGGGCCAACAGCAAGGCGCTGGAATTGGCGAGCATATTGAAAGGAAGGGCACTGCCGCCAGGACACGAGATTGTAATGGGTGCTGATGGCTTCGCCACGGGCGAATTGCGCGAACCCTTGGCCATCGGTCCGGTGGCTGATCTTGCCACGGAATTCCGGCGTTCGCGCCTTGGCCTGGCCACAGGTGGCGAGCCCGAACCTTATCCTTCACCACAGGATTTTGCCAAAGATCTTGAGGTCATGCACGGCGCGCTCAAACGCTGTGCCGCCTTTGGCATCACCTCGTTTCACAACATGGATGGCAATCTCTATACGCTCGAACTGTTGGCGGCCCTTGAGCGTGAAGGCGAATTGCTTGCCCGGGCCCGCGTGCCGTTCCATTTCAAGCCCTTCATGCCTGTAGCGGCACTTGAACGAGCCAGCACCATGGCCAAGGCGTATGCGTCCCCCTTGCTGTCGTCTGGTCTTGTAAAAATGTTCATGGATGGCGTCATTGACAGCGGCACCGCCGTCTTGCGCGAAGATTATGCCGACAGGCCGGGGTGGCGTGGTGATCCCTTGTTCACACAAGCACAGTTCAATGAAGTTGCAACCGAAGCCGACCGACGCGGCTTGCAGATTGCCGTCCATGCCATCGGTGATGGGGCCGTCCACATGGTTCTGAACGGATATGAAGCGGCGAGGCGTTGCAACGGTGTCCGTGACTCGCGCCACCGCGTTGAACACATCGAAGTGGTTGATCCCGGCGATATTGCCCGCTTCCCCAAACTTGGCGTCATCGCCTCCATGCAGCCGCCGCATCCTCCGGGGTCGCAGGGCCTGCCGCTGGAACCGACGCTTGGCAAGATCGGCAAGGCAAGGTGGCCCCATGCCTATGCGTGGAACAAGTTCCGCAAGGCAAACGTACCTTTGGTCTTTGGCACTGATTGGCCAGTGTCCGATCTCAATCCGATGCGCAGTATTCATGCAGCTGTCACGCGCAAGGCCTGGGACGAAACCGTTGATCCGCAACGTCAGACCCTGCAACAAGCCATTCACAGCTATACTGCAATGGGCGCCTATGCCGAATTTGCCGAGGGCCGGAAAGGCATTCTGAAAAAGGGTGCACTGGGCGATGTCGTGGTGCTCGACCGCGATCTCGGATCTTGCGATCCCGATGAATTGCAAAACGTCAAGCCGCAGGCCACCATCATGGGCGGGCGCGTTGTGTTCGAAAACTAACTATCCCTCAAACGGATCGCGCATCAGGATGGTGTCATCACGCTCCGGCGATGTGGACAAAAGCGCCACCGGGCATTCGATGAGCTCTTCAAGGTAGCGCACATACTTGACGGCCTGGGCCGGAAGGGCTGACCAGGAACGTGCACCCGCCGATGTGCCATCCCAGCCTTCGAGCGTTTCATAGATCGGTTCCACGCGCTTTTGTGCATCTTCAGCCGCCGGGAACATGTCAGTGCGCTTGCCATCGAGCATATAGCCAACACCAACCTTGATCTCTTTCAGGCCGTCGAGAATATCAAGTTTGGTCAGCGCAATGCCCTGTATGCCGGACGTCTTGATGGCCTGTCGGACCAATACCGCATCAAACCAGCCGCAGCGGCGCTTCCGTCCTGTGACGGTGCCGAATTCGCGGCCGCGCTGGCCGATCCATTCGCCGATGTCGTTGTCCTGTTCGGTGGGGAAGGGGCCCGAACCCACACGCGTCGTATAAGCCTTGGCTATGCCCAGCACATAGTTGACAGCACTTGGTCCCAGTCCCACGCCCGCTGCCGCTTGTCCCGCCACGGTGTTGGACGAGGTGACATAAGGATA
>JANNFZ010000565.1:0-11471 GCA_031380375.1 Hyphomicrobiales bacterium | reverse complement strand
GCCAAGCCATCAGCAGCAGACTCTTCACCAACGCAACGTCGGCCTTCGGATGGTCAATGCGGGTCCAGCCCTGCCGCCCCCAGCCGCCGGGAATGGGCGAGATCAATTTGCCTTCCGCGGCGCAGACCATCTCCTGTTGCTCGGGCTTTAGTTTTACATAGCCAAAGCCGTCGGCCATGAAGCCTGCGAAAATCCTGTTGCGCACCCGGAAATCGGCCTTGCCGAAATGTGAGCTTTCCAGCGCTTCCGGCTGGGCAAGGGCCAATTTGCGAAATTGAGCTGAGGTCATGGCTTCTCGGCGATCACGGCTTTCACGAGGGCTATTGCTTCCGGGGCTGACCATTGGGCAGGGCCGAGAAGACGGCCTGCCTCAAGGCCTTTCCGGTCAATCAGGATGGTGGCGGGAAGCCCCAGGGCCTGCAAGGCTTGCAGACTCGCGCTGTCAACATCGGTGTAGAGCGCCAGCGAATCGGCTCCCACCTCTTTCAGGAAGGCCTGCGAGGCCGCCGCCCCCTTCCGGTCGATGCTCAGCGCCACGACCTCGAAATCGGCACCACCCAATTGTTTCTGCAACGCCGCAAGATCCGGCATTTCCTTGCGGCAGGGCGCACACCACGTGGCCCAGAGATTGAGCAACACGACTTTGCCCTGCCATTTTGAAAGACTGACATCGCTTCCCCCAGCATCCTTGAAAATAAAAGGTGCCACGGTTTTCCGTGGCGCATGGACCAAAAATCCGGCCAATGTTCCGGTGGCAAACGGCTTCAGGCTTCCCTCGCCCACGGCAACAACAGGGCTTTCGGTCTTGCCAGTGCCGCCGTTCCACCCGTAAATGCCAACAGCCGCCACAAGCACAACAAGAATAATGGGCAGGGCGGCAAAGGGCTTGATCATGGGTGGGCGTGACATGGCAGGGTTCTGGTCCGGCAAAAAGGAATTTTCATGACGAATACAATGTGGGGCGGGCGGTTCAAGCTGGAACCCGCCGCCATTATGGCAGAGATCAATGCTTCCATTGGCTTCGACAAGCGACTTTATGCACAGGATATCGCCGGTTCCAAGGCCCATGCCACCATGCTGGCAAAACAAAAAGTGATTTCGAAGGCCGATGCGGCGGTGATCACCAAGGGTCTCGACCTTGTGATGGTGGAAATCCAAAGCGGCCGCTTTGAATTCAAGACGGCCCTTGAGGACATTCACATGAATGTTGAATCCCGTCTCAAGGAATTGATCGGCGCGCCCGCTGGCCGCTTGCACACGGCGCGTTCGCGCAATGACCAGATCGCCACCGACATGCGGCTTTACATGCGTGAAGTGTGCGACAGTCTCGATGCTGCCTTGAAGGATTTGATGCGCGCCCTTGCCGAAAAGGCAGCACAACACGCTGGCGTCATCATGCCGGGCTTTACGCATCTGCAAGTGGCTCAGCCCGTGACCTTCGGCCATCATTGCCTTGCTTACGTCGAGATGTTGTCCAGGGATCGTGGCCGCTTTGCCGATGCCCGCAGGCGCCTCAATGAAAACCCGCTGGGAGCGGCAGCGCTTGCCGGAACACCTTACCCCATTGACCGCGATGCCACGACGAAGGCGCTTGGTTTTGCAAACCCCATGCGCAATTCCCTCGATGCCGTGTCGGCGCGGGACTATGTTTTGGAAATTCTCGCCGCCTCGACCATTTGTGCGCTCTCGCTTTCACGGCTCGCCGAGGAAATCGTCATCTGGTCGTCGGCGCAATTCCGCTTTGTCACGCTATCCGACAAGTTCACCACCGGCTCGTCGATCATGCCGCAGAAGCGCAATCCTGATGCGGCCGA
The DNA here is from genome assembly GCA_031380375.1 of Hyphomicrobiales bacterium. Taxonomy (GTDB): domain Bacteria; phylum Pseudomonadota; class Alphaproteobacteria; order Rhizobiales; family Aestuariivirgaceae; genus Aestuariivirga. The sequence continues at coordinate 9,657 of JANNFZ010000565.1, read as the reverse complement.
ACTTGTGCGCGCCAAACCGGGGCGAATCCTCGGTGCCTTTACGGCGCTGGCGCTGGTGATGAAAGGATTGCCGCTCGCCTATTCCAAGGACATGCAGGAAGACAAGGAACCGGCCTTTGACGCGGTTGATGCTTTGGCTTTGGCCATTGCCGCCATGGCCGGCATGGTGCGCGACATGGAACCGAATGTGGCTGTTCTCCGCGAAGCAGCACAGACCGGCTATTCAACGGCCACAGACCTGGCCGACTGGCTGGTGCGCAGCTTGAAAATACCGTTCCGCGACGCCCATCATGTGACAGGCCGCATTGTGGCGCTTGCCGAAAATAAAAAACTGCGCCTCGATCAATTGACGCTGGCTGACTTGCAAGCGGTCGAACCCCGCATCACCAAGGATGCAATGACGGTGCTCACGGTTGAGGCATCGGTTGCGGCGCGCACAAGTTTTGGCGGAACCGCCCCTTCAAATGTGCGGAAAGCCGCGGCACTGTGGATGAAACAGCTGAAAGGCAAATGACATGACATTCCTGAAACAGGCGCTTCTAGCGCTGCTCGTTCTTTCGGCGCTCTCCGCCTGCGGGGTGCGCGGTGATCCGGAAGCCCCGCCCAATTTCACGCAAAGCTGAACCATGCACCACTTCACCTACCGCGACGGCAGCCTTCATGCCGAGGATGTGGCACTGAAACTTCTCGCCGAAGAGGTGGGAACGCCATTTTATTGCTATTCCACGGCGACGCTGGAACGCCACTACCGCGTCATGGACAAGGCCTTTGACGGCACCGACCACATGATCTGTTATGCCATGAAGGCCAATTCCAACCAGGCTGTCATCAAGACCATGGCGGACCTGGGCTCAGGCATGGATGTGGTCTCGGAAGGCGAATTGCGCCGTGCCCTTGCCGCCGGTGTCGCCGCCCGCAAGATCGTTTTCTCTGGTGTTGGCAAGGCGGCCCGCGAAATGGCCTTTGCGCTGAAAGAAGGCATTGCCTGTTTCAATGTCGAATCAGAGCCCGAGCTTGAACTCCTCTCGCAGATAGCCAATCGCGTGGGGCAGCGGGCCAATGTGTCGATCCGCATCAACCCGGATGTCGATGCCAAGACCCATGCCAAGATCACCACGGGCAAGGCCGACAACAAATTCGGCATTTCCTGGTTGCGGGCTTCGCAAGTCTATGCCCGCGCCGCAGCATTGCCTGCCATCGATGTGGCGGGCATCGACATGCATATCGGCAGCCAGATCACCGAACTTGAGCCTTTCGAAAAGGCCTATCGCCTGATGGCTGATCTCGCTCGGCAATTGCTCAATGAAGGCCATGCCATCAAGCATCTCGATTTGGGCGGCGGGCTTGGCGTGCCGTATCGCGGCGACAATGATATTCCTCCGCACCCGGATGAATATGGCGCCATGGTGAAGCGCGTCCTCGGGCCGCTTGGCCTGAAGCTGGTGCTGGAGCCTGGCCGCATGTTCGTCGCCAATGCCGGCATTATGGTCACGCGCGTCATTTACCGGAAGGAAACCGATGCACGGGTTTTTGTAATACAGGACGGTGCGATGAATGATTTGATCCGTCCCACGCTCTATGACGCCCATCACGACATCTGGCCCATTGATGAAGCGTTGTTGTCAAGAGACCTGGTGGCCACCGATGTGGTGGGGCCGGTCTGTGAATCGGGCGATTATCTGGCCAAGGAACGCCGCCTGCCGCCCCTGCAACAGGGCGACCTCATGGCCGTCATGACGGCGGGGGCCTATGGGGCGGTTCAGTCCGGCACTTACAATACACGGCCCTTGATCCCTGAAGTTCTTGTGAAGGGCAGCCAATGGACCGTCGTGAGGCCCCGCCAGAGTTACGAAGAATTGATCGGCCTTGACCGCCTTGCCCCCTGGCAGAGGGCTTAATCCTGACATGGTTTTCACGAAAAAGCCGTTGAATCCATGATACAATGAGGACATGACCGACAAGTCCCTCCGCGCCAGGCTGGAACGCCGCATCGCCGTGCAGCGGCTTATGCTGGGTTTTGAGCGCCTGTGGCCGCTTCTGCATTGGCCGCTCGTGGTGCTGGGCATTTCATTTGCCGTCATTGCGTCGGGCCTGTTACAATATCTCGATGGCCCGGCGCGGCTTGGCGTGCTGGTCTCATTGGCGCTGGTTTTTGCGGGCTCGCTGCGCGGCGTCTTGCGCTTCATTGCCCCCTCAAGGCTGTCGGCCATGCGACGTCTGGAAGCTGCCGCCACAATCTCACACCGCGCACTGTCTTCAGTCGAAGACCGCATGGCCGCGGAATTCATGGACCCGCGCATGGATGCCATGTGGGAGGAACACCAGCGCCGCCAACTCTCTGTCCTGAACACCGTCAAGGTTTCAGCACCCCGTTCGGCGTGGCGGGCCTTTGATCCGCAAGCTTTGCGCGTGCCGGTTTTTCTCGTGGCCCTGGTGGCGCTGCTTTTGGGCACCGGCGATCTCACAAGCAATTTGAAAGAAGCCACAAGGCTTGTGCCTGCCGTCGCGCCAAAACCCCTCACCCTTGATGCCTGGCTCCGGCCTCCGGCCTATACGGGAAAGCCGCCGCTGTTGCTCACCGCGCCCAGCATGGCCGAAAAGCTGGCGCGCGGCGAAAATATTTTGGTTCCGGAAAATTCGCAGTTCACGGCGCGCATTGCCGGCGCTTCAGACCCCTCGTTTGCAGCCCTTGATGATCGGCAGCAGGCAATCGCCGATTTGGCGGGTCTTGCCAAAGTGGCAGCGGACACACTGGCCATTGAATTCAAGGTGGCACGGCCGATGACACTTGTGCTGTCAGATGCAAACGGTGAACTGGCGCGCTTTCCGATTTCCGTGGTGCCGGATCAAGCTCCGGCTGTTGCCATCAGCAAGACCCCACGCGAAGAGGGCCGTGGCACGCTGGTTCTGGAATGGTTCGCCACAGACGACTACGGTGTCAAATCCATCAGCGGTGAGTTGACGCTGGCCGATGACCAGAATGACGGCGTCGGTTTCGACAACAACGGCATTTTCCTGTTCGAGCCACCGAAGCTGAAACTGGCCCTGAAGCGCCCCAATGCCAAAGAGGATAAGGGCAAGGCGACACAGGATTTTGCCTCACATCCATGGGCGGGCCTCAAAGCCGTGCTGTCACTCAGCGTGAAAGACGGTGCCGGCCAGGAAGGTGTTTCGAAAGAAGTGACCTTCACCATGCCGGAGCGGCAGTTTGTCAGGCCCATGGCCCAGGCGTTGATTGAGCAGCGCAAGAAAATTATTTTCTATCCTGAAAAGGCCCGCGATGTCGGCCGCATGCTCGATACGCTGATGCTCTATCCCGCAGGCCTCATCGATTCGAGTGGCCCGGTGGTTTCGATTTCCGTCATTGCCTCAAGGCTGCGCAATGCCCGGGGCTATGATGATGTGAAACAGGAAATCAACGAGCTATGGGATGTTGCCGTGCTCATCGAAGAAGGTGCCCTTGACGATGCCCGCAAGGAATTGCAGGCGCTCAAGAATGAACTGCAAAAAGCCCTGCAGGATGGCGCACCGCCTGAGCGCATCGCCGAATTGATGAAGCAGCTCCGCGAGGCCATGGACAAATTCATGGACCAGATGCAGCAGGAGGCCGAGCGCCGGGCCCGCGACGGCTCGTTGTCACAGCAGCAGCAGAACCGCCAGCGCGACGGCCGCACCGTGTCGCGCGAGGATTTGCAGAAAATGCTTGATGCCCTTGAGGAGATGGCCAAGGGCGGGTCCAAGGACATGGCGCAGCAGATGCTCGATGAACTGGAGCGCATGTTGCAGAACATGGAGCCCGGCATGGCCCAGCAGCCCGGTGAAGGCGATGGCGCTCTTTCAGAAATGCTTGATCAGCTGGGCCGCATGATGCAGCAACAGCAGCGCTTGATGGATGACACCCAGAAACAGCAGGGCGACGGCCAGCAACCGGGCAATCAAGGCCCGCAGAGCGAAGGCGACGAGGGCCAGCAGGGCGGACAGGGCAAGAATGGCAAGGGCGAGGGCCACGGGACTTTGGCCGACCGCCAGCGCAGCTTGAAAGAAATGCTCGACCGCCTGATGCGCGAAAATGGTGCCGAAGGTGGCAGCCCAAGCGAATTGGGCGAAGCACTTCGCAACATGCAAGGGGCGGAACAAGGCTTGCGTGAAAGTGACCGTGATGGCGCACTCCGCGACGAAGGGGCGGCACTTGATAATTTGCGTCGCGGCGCCAACCGCATGGCGCAGCAATTGCGCGAGAACGGCCAGGGCCAGGCTGAAGGACAGGCCGAAGACGGCGAGGGACGGGGCGGCGAGGATGATCCGCTGGGGCGTCCACGGGCCACGCGCAATCCTGATACCGGCCCCGACAAGAACATGGTGCCAACGGAACAGGCAATCCGGAGGGCCCGGGAAATTCTCGAGACCCTGCGCTCACGTTCCAACGAGCAGGGCCTCAGTGACAGCGAGAAGGGCTATCTCGAACGCTTGCTGCGCGGGTTGTATTGAGCGCTACGCCCTCGTCACCACATGGCCGACGAAGGGCAGTTCGCGGAACTGGTGGCCCATGTCCATGCCATAACCAACCACAAACTTGTCGGGGCAATCGAAGCCCCGGAAATCCGCCTTGATATTGGCGGCGAGATGACCGGGTTTGTCGAGCAGCACACAGCTCATGACATTTCTGGCACCGCGCGCCGCGATCAGGTCCTTGGCAAAAGCCAGCGTGCGGCCCGATTCAAGAATGTCATCGACCAGCAGCACGTCGCGGTCCTCAACAATCGATTCAATGTCGCGCAGCACATCGACCTTGCCGGACGAGCGCGTGCCCTCGCGATAGCTGGCAAGGATCATGAAATCCACCTCCGGCGAGAGCCCCGCATGGTGCATGGCGCGGATCAAGTCGGCGGCAAAAATAAAGCTGCCTTTCAAGACCGGGATAACCAGAAGCCGGCTCGGTTTGCGGGCGGCAATTTCGCCGGCGAGGCCATCAATGCGGTGTTTGATTTCGGCTTCGGAAAACAGGACATCAATGCGATGGCCGTCGATGGTGATACTCATGATTGATCCGGCAGTTGTTACGGCGTGGCAGTTGAGCCGATTTCGTCTGCCTTTGCAAAACGGATTTGCAGGTTTTGCGCCGCTTCCGGGGGTGCCGCTACCCGGGTGACGAAGGATGTGACCTGCCCGGGCGGCAGGGGCCGCGACGCCGTATCAAGCGTCCAGGTGTAAAGCTCCTCGCCCGAGGGACCCAAAAGTGCAAAGCGCAGCCACGGAATTTTCTTCACGCCAGCGCTGACATTGCTGATGTCGCCCTTGACGGAGAGAACCCGGGTGCCATTGACGATGGCATGCTGGCGCTCGACTTTTCGGATTTCGAGGCCATAAAGATTGACCTCAAAGCCCAGCTTCTCATAGGCGCGGAAGGTAACCGGTGCCACTTTCACGACATGTTCCGGGAAAGCGGCAGCAGCGGCCACCGGGGCCAGCAAAAAGAGTGCGAAATAGCCCCAGCGTTTCAGGCCTTGCTGTTTGGCGGCCTGGGCGCTGGCAAAGCGCTGGTGGGCTTCGCGGGCAATTTCAGCAAGGCGGCGGGCCTCGGCTTGCGGTTCATCGCCATGGTCGATGATCCGGGCCAGGCTTTGCGGCTTTACCTCCACCACATCGAGGGCTTCGATCTCGCGCCAGGCATGGCCGCAGACCTGGCAGGTAATGCGCATTTGGCCGGGGCCCAAATCAGGCATGGCATAGCGGGATGAGCAGGACGGGCAGTTGACGATCATGGTGGCGGCGGAATCCTTGGGTCCGCTTTTCCTGTGGTTACGGTTAACGCGTGGTTAAGCATGGGGCTGGCAAAAGTCCTCCCCACACACCGAGGGCCCGAACACCGTGTTGCGACTCCAGAAAATCGGTCTCCGCTATGACCATGGTGCCGAAATCCTGCACAATGTGGATTTTGACCTGGCGCGGGGGTCTTTTTGTTTTCTCACAGGAGCATCAGGGGCCGGCAAATCATCGCTGCTCAGGCTGTTGTTCATGGCCTTGAAGCCAACGCGCGGCCGCATCAGCCTGTTTGGCGAAGATGTGACCAATGTCGACCGCCGCGACCTGCCGTTTCTGCGCCGCCGCATTGGTGTGGTGTTCCAGGAATTCCGCCTGCTCGATCATTTGACAACTTTTGAAAACGTGGCGCTGCCCCTGCGCGTGGCGGGCCAGCGGCCAGAGCGTTATGCCCGCGATGTCCGCGACCTCCTCGATTGGGTGGGCCTTTCGCAACAGGCTGACGCCTATCCGCCGGTTCTCTCTGGCGGTGAAAAACAAAGGGCCGCCATTGCCCGGGCGGTCATTTCAAAACCGGAACTGCTGCTCGCCGATGAGCCGACAGGCAATGTCGATCCGGTTTTGGCGCGCAGGCTTATCCGGCTGTTTGCCGAGTTGAACAAGCTTGGCACCACGGTGCTGCTCGCCACCCACGACCTTGGCCTTTTGAAACATGTGCGCGCCCCGGTCATCCATCTCGAAGGCGGCAGCCTTCAGCAGACGCACTGACATGAAAATGTCCAACATCATACCACCGCAAGCGGCATCACTGCGCACTCTTACCGCCACCATGGCGGTCATGTGCTATCTCGCCTGCCTCGCAGTTGGCGCCCTCATTCTCATTGACCGGGCCGTTGACAATTGGGCGCAAGGGCTTTCCAGCGAAGTGACGGTGCAGGTCCGCGAGACATCCCAGTCTGACCTTGCCGCTGATTTGGAAAAGGCCATGGCCCTGCTCAAGGTGGCACCGGGCATTGTCGCCGTTGAAGACATGGGCGAGGAAGCGGGCCGGGCGCTTCTTGAACCGTGGCTCGGCAGCGAAGGGCTTGACGCACTGCCAATTCCGCGGTTGCTCCGTGTGCGGATCAATGTCACGTCGCCTCCCGATTTCGACGTTCTCGTGGCGCAATTGGCGGAAGCCGTGCCGACCGCCAGCCTCGACACGCACCGGCGCTGGGAAGCGGAACTGACACGCATGGCGGGCACGCTGTCGCTGTTGTCAGGGTTGGTGCTGCTGCTTATTACTGTGTCGGCGATCGCCATGGTGATTTCGGCAAGCCGTGCGGTGCTTGAGGGCAACCGCGACATTGTTGACGTGTTGCATCTCGTCGGTGCCGAGGACCGCTTCATCGCCCGGCAACTGGACCGGCGCTTCATGGCCACAGGCCTGTGGGGCGGCTTTCTCGGTCTTGCACTTGCGGCACTCACCTTTTGGGCGCTGGGACATGCAGGGTTCGTCGAGGCGCAAGGCCTCGCCGATGTCACACGGGGGCTTTTCTATGTGCCCACGACCGAGACGTGGTTGCCCTATGGTTTGCTGTTGGCTGTGCCGTTGGCGGCAACGGTCTTTGCTCTTGTTACATCGCGCCTTGCCCTGATGCGCATGCTGCGGGACTGATTCCTTTTGCCAAGAGCTTCGGTTAGACTGCCTGCATGCTGGTGCTTCGTTCCCTCATTTTCAATGTCATCTTCTATGTAAATCTCGTGCTGTTTCTGGTGCTGGGGTCATGGCTGTTTGTTGCCCCGCGCATCTGGGCCATCCGGGGCCTTCAGGCCTGGGCCAGAAGCTCGATCTGGCTCTTGAAGGTGATCTGCGGCATCGACATGAAAGTCGAAGGGGCCGAACACCTGCCGAAACACGCCGCCCTCGTGGCGGGCAAGCACCAAAGCTTCTGGGAAACTTTCGCCATTCTTCCCCTGCTCGATGACCCCTGCATGGTATTGAAGCGCGAACTCACCTACATTCCGCTGTTTGGGTGGTTTGCGCTCAAATTCCGCATGATCGCCGTTGACCGGGGAGCCGGAACGGCAGCCTTGAAGACCATGGTGGCGCGGGGTAAGCGTGAAATCGCCGATGGCCGCCAGATCGTCATCATGCCGGAGGGCACCCGGAAATCACCCGGCGACGCACCGGATTACAAATCGGGGGCGGCAGCGCTTTATGCAGCGCTGGATGTGAGTTGCGTGCCCTTCGGCCTCAATGCCGGGCTTTTGTGGCCTCGGCGCAGCTTCAAGCGCCATTCCGGCACCATCACCATTGCATTTTGCCCCGCCATTCCGTCGGGCCTGCCGCGCAAGGAATTCCAGTCGCGATTGCAGGACGCAATTGAGACAACCACCAACCGGTTGCTCGCCAGGCCCTAACCACGATTCTGCGGAATGGGTGAAAAACCACCACTCAGCTGCTCGGCACATTTTTCATCGAGCACGGTCCAGCTTGAATTGTTCAGCACCATTTCACAGCGCGCCAGTTTCGGCCCTGAGGCTGTCTTGATGCAGCGGGTCTCGCCCTGCTTGGCATCACCACCCAGATATTTGCAGGTGCAACTGTGGGCGAAGCCTTGGCCTGCACTGCAGGCAAGGAACAAAACCGCGAACACCAATGGGAAGCGGGCCATGCTCTGATCGGACACCTTGCAGCTTGTCTTGTCAAATCAACTCGTGCAGCACAGGCCATGCCACATGAACTGCCGACATTGTTGCTTCTGGCCGCTGCCATGTTTGTGGCAGGGTTGGCACGGGGTTTCTCAGGTTTTGGCGCGGCACTGATATTTGTGCCGCTGGCTGCAAGCGTCATCGGCCCGCAGGCTGCGGCACCTTTGTTGCTGGTGACCGATGGCATCATGACCGCACCGCTGGTGCGCTCGGTCTGGGCCACAGCGCTGAAACCGCAGGTGGGATTGATGGCGCTTGGCGGGTTGCTTGGCATTCCCGCCGGCACCGCACTCCTCGTGTTCGGCGATCCACTCACCCTGCGCTGGTGCATCGCCGGGGTGACGGCATTAATGCTGGCGCTGCTGGTTTCGGGCTGGCGCTATCACGGTGTGCCCCACGCCAGCGCCACCATCGGGGTTGGCGTCATTTCCGGCGTGTTCAGTGGTGTTGCACAAATCGGCGGGCCGCCGGTCGTGGCCTATTGGCTGGGTGGCGGACACGATGCGGCGCGCATGCGGGCCTCGACCATCCTGTATTTTGCGTTTGGTTCGCTGGTGACGCTGGTCACCTATTTTATCGGAGCACTTCTCACCCGCGAGGTGCTGGTGACAGCACTCATCCTGGCACCCGTTTACGGTGCCGGAGTCTATCTGGGCTCCAAGGTCTTTCCGCTGGCATCCGCCGACACTTTCCGGCGGATATGCCTTGCATTGATCGCACTGGCGCTGGTGCTCAGCCTGCCGCTGTGGCGGTGAGGCTTGCATGAATGTACGCATTCAGGTACATATAGGCGATGCGCACAACCACTTTCACTGACCTCCGCAAGCGTCTCGCCACAACGCTCGACAGCCTGCACGAAGACCGAGAGCCCGTGATTATCACGCGTGAGCGCGGCAAGCCGTCGGCTGTGCTGATGTCGATGGAGGATTTTGCCTCCTACGAGGCGACAATCCACCTGCTGCGCTCGCCTGCCAATGCGTTGCGGCTCGCCAAAGGCATAGCGCAGCTGGAAGCCGGACGCGGAAAGACCAGGACCCTCAAAACGTGAAGCTCGTCTTTTCGGGAACAGCATGGGAGGACTATCTCCATTGGCAGGCCACCGACAAGAAACTGCTGCAACGCATCAACGCACTGATCAAAGAGTGCCAGCGCTCACCCTTTCAAGGCATCGGAAAACCTGAACCCCTGCGCGGCAATCTTGCG
>JANNFZ010000563.1:0-6098 GCA_031380375.1 Hyphomicrobiales bacterium | reverse complement strand
TGCCGCGGGTTTCTTCGCGACGGACTTTTTTGCCGCAGGTTTCACCGTCTTCTTGGCGGATTTCTTGACAGGCTTTTTTGCGGATTTCTTTGCGGTCTTCTTGGCTGGCTTTTTCAGGGACGTGATCCTTTGTTGGGGAGGCATGATTAGACGTGTCAACGCCGCCGTTCAAGCGTGGGGCTTCCGGCGCTTGCGGATTGCCGTTGAACTCTCATTGCGCAGCGGCATCGAGACAAACACGAAGGCGGGCGGCTTTTTGCCCGGCAGCGTTGCCGCCGCTGTGTCAGGAACACGCCGTGTCGCATAACGGATTGCCGCAACACCTTGCAGCGCGCGGATTGAATAGCCAGGCCGCGCCAAAACCGCCAGCGGCAGACTTTCCGCAATGTCGGTCCAATGGTGCCAGTGATGCAGGTTGGCGAGGCTGTCGGCCCCCATGATCCACACGAAGCGGCCACGTTTCAACGTGCCGGCAAGAGCCGCAAGCGTATCCGCCGTAAACTTCGAATGGTTTTGTTGCTCGAGGCCGGTGACAATGAATCGGGGATGCCTGGCCACCCGCCGCGTATAGGCCAGGCGCTCATCGTATTCTCCGGTTTCCGAAACTGGCTTCAACGGATTTTGCGGAGCGACCATCCACCACACCCAATCAAGCTTCAGGCGCTTCAGCGCATAGAGGGCCACTTGATAGTGCCCGCGATGGGCCGGATTGAAAGAGCCGCCAAACAACCCGATGCGCTGGCCTTTGCCAAAGGGTGGCAGCTTCAGCATCACGGCCGGATCTGGCCGGAACCCCGGACCTGGTATTTGAATGTCGTCAATTGCTCCACGCCCACCGGTCCTCGCGCATGCAGCTTGCCCGTGGCAATGCCGATCTCGGCCCCAAAGCCGAATTCACCGCCATCGGCAAACTGCGTCGAGGCATTGTGCAACACAATCGCTGAATCAACGCCTGCCAGGAATTTTTCCGCTGTCTCCGTGTTTTCTGTCACGATGGAATCCGTGTGCTGCGAACCATATCTGGCGATATGTGCCATGGCCCCGTCAACGCCATCGACCACTTTCATGGCAACAATGGCATCGAGATATTCGGTGGTCCAGTCTGCTTCCGTCGCCGCCTTGACGCCAGCGTCGATGGCCATGGTAGCGGCATCGCCACGTACTTCGCAGCCTGCATCAATCAGTACACGGATCAATGGCGCGAGGCTTGTCCCGGCAACTGCCTTGTCAACCAGAATGGTTTCTGCCGAACCGCACACGCCGGTCCGCCGCATTTTGGCATTGAGGACAATCGACTTTGCCATTTCAAGATCGGCATCGCGGTCGACATAGACATGGCAAAGGCCTTCGAGATGGCTGAACACCGGCACCCGGGCTTCCGTTTGGACGCGAGCCACAAGGTTTTTTCCGCCCCTCGGCACAATGAGGTCAACCGTGCCACCGAGACCTGTCAGCAAATCACCAACTGCCGCACGATCCGCCGTCGGCACCATCTGGATGCAATGGCGGTCAAGTCCCGCTGCTTCAAGTCCTTCCACGAGGCATGACACAATCACCTGCGATGACTGGAAACTGTCAGAGCCGCCACGGAGGATCGCCGCATTGCCGGACTTGAGGCAAAGTGCTCCCGCATCAGCCGTCACATTGGGCCGGCTTTCAAAAATGATCGCTATGACACCGATGGGCACGGCAATGCGTGTAAATGCCAGTCCGTTTGGCTGCTGCCATTTGGCCAGAACCTTGCCGACTGGATCAGCCAGCGCCGCAATATCCTCAATGCCCTTGGCCATGGCTTCGACCCGCTCCGGCGTCAGTGTCAAGCGGTCAATGAACGAGGCTTTCAAGTCTTTGCCATTCGCTGCTGCCACATCCTTTTCATTGGCAGAGAGGATGTAGTCTTCGAATTGCCTAATGTTCCGGGCAATTGTGGCTAGTGCCGCATTCTTCTGGGCCGTCGGCGCAAGCGCTAGCGAGGCGGCGGCCACCCGCGCTCTTTGCCCCAACACCATCATGCCATCGCTTGTCATCGTTCGCCCGTCATCAACACAAGGTCATCCCTGTGGATGATTTCGTCGCGGCCCACAAGGCCAAGCTCCCGCTCAATGTCGACGGATCTTTTGCCCATGATGCGGCGGGCATCGTCACTGTCATAGGCCACAAGTCCGCGCGCCACTTCATTGCCCCCATGCGTCACGACGCTCACCGTGTCGCCCCGCGCAAAAGTGCCCGCGATTTCCTTGACCCCTGCGGGCAGCAGGCTCTTGCCTTTGCCCAAGGCCGCCGCTGCACCCTCATCGACAATCAGACGCCCGGAAGGCTGCAAGGTCCCGGCAATCCAGCGCTTCCTTGATTGCAGGGGAGAGGCTTCCGCCACAAACCACGTGACGCGGGCACCGTCACGCACCGCCTTCAGGGGATGTTCCACATGACCGGACGCAATCACCATGTTGCAACCGGCACCCAGTGCAATCTTTGCCGCGTCGATCTTGGTGACCATGCCGCCGGAGCCGACACCGGACACAGGTCTTCCCGCCATGGCTTCGATTTCCGGCGTGATGGCCTTCACTTCGGGAATGAAGACCGCACCCTTCTGGTTGGGTGGCGCTGAATAGAGCCCGTCAATGTCAGAGAGAAGTACCAAACAATCGGCCGACATCATCGAGGCGACCCGCGCTGCCAGCCGGTCATTGTCGCCATAGCGGATTTCCGATGTGGCCACCGTGTCATTTTCATTGATCACGGGGATGGCACGTTGCTCCAAAAGCGTTGACAACGTGGCCCTGGCATTGAGATAGCGCCGCCGTTCCTCGGTGTCATGCAAGGTCACGAGCACTTGTGCGGCCACAATTTTTCGTGCCCCGAGGACTTCCGACCAGGCTTGCGCCAGGGCAATCTGGCCGACGGCCGCTGCCGCTTGGCTTTTCGCCAGCTCAAGCTTGCCCGTGGGCAAACCCAGCGTGCGCCGTCCGAGTGCTATGGCGCCTGATGACACGAGAATGACTTCAGCACCCTTGACCCTGAGATCGGCAATGTCATCGGCAAGCGAGGCCAGCCACGACGCCTTGATGGCACCGGTTTTCTGGTCAACCAAAAGAGCCGAGCCCACCTTGACAACGATGCGCCGCGCTTTTGAGAGCCGGTCCATTACGGCGACCAATCCTCAGTCGCCACATTGGGCAGGTCAGCCAGGCTGTTTTTCAGGCGCGCTTTGACGATGAATCTCATCAGCGCCCGCATGGCTTCGGTGATGTGCAGATTGCCCGCTGCGGAAATTGTCAACGGCGTCTTTTTGGTTTTCGCCGTGAAGGCCTTCAGTTTTTTGGCCAGCGTCTTGGCATCGAGCGCGTCAATCTTGTTGAAGGCTATGACCTCGGGTTTTTTGGCAAGGTCTTTGCTGTAGGCCTTCAATTCATCGCGCACCGTTTTGTAGGCGGCGGCGGGATCATCGCCCGTCACGTCAATGAGGTGCAGGAGCACGGCACAGCGTTCCACATGGCCGAGGAACCGCGTTCCAAGTCCTGCCCCTTCATGGGCTCCCTCGATGAGGCCCGGAATGTCGGCAAGCACGAAACTGCGACTGTCGCTTTTCACAACACCCAATTGCGGATGCAGTGTGGTGAACGGATAATCGGCAATCTTTGGCCGTGCTGCCGAAACCACCGACAACAATGTGGATTTCCCCGCGTTGGGCAAACCGATGACGCCGGCATCGGCAATGAGTTTCAAGCGCAGCCAAACCCAGCGCTCCTCGCCCAATTGGCCGGGATTGGCGTGGGTCGGCGAACGGTTGGTCGATGACTTGAAATAGTGGTTGCCGAAGCCGCCGTTGCCGCCCTTGACGATGCGGGCCCGGGTGCCGGCCTTGGCAAGGTCGGCGAGCAGCGTTTCCTTGTCTTCGTCATAAACTTGCGAGCCCACCGGAACCTTGAGCACGATGTCCTCGGATGAAGCACCGGCCCTCAGCCGTCCCATGCCATGGCCCGCCGTCTTCACCTTGAAGTGCTGCTGGTAGCGGTAGTCGATCAGCGTGTTGAGATCATTGGCGGCCTCGACCCAGACATCGCCGCCTGTGCCGCCATCGCCACCATCGGGTCCGCCCATTTCGATGAATTTTTCACGGCGGAACGAAACGGAACCGGCCCCGCCATCTCCCGCCTTCAGGTAAATTTTTGCTTCGTCAAGAAATTTCATGGGGTCGCTTTAGCGCATCATTTGGGCCCTTGGGAACCATCGGAAGCACGGAAATAGCCAAAATCCGACCATAGATCATTCGTTTACGAACATGTTGCAATGCAGCAACACAATCCAGCGAAAATACAATCATGGCATATTCCCTCATTACCGTCACATTTGGCCAGTCTAAGATGCCTCATTCACAAAAGCGGCAGAAGAGACCTGCGCCCTCCATTCAGGGTGCCACGGTATAGTCTGTCGCCTGACAAGAGGGGTTACGTGAATTGATGAAGCATATTACCAATACTGTCATAGCATCTGTGTTTTACTGTCTGACATTGATCAGTACGACAGAAGCAGCTTGCGCTTCCAGCAAACACTGCACTGATTACAATCAGGCCGATATTGTCTCGACCATACGCGATCTGGCCCCGGCCTATAAAGTTCCCGCCTGGTTTGCCTTGCGGATCGCCCGCATCGAATCGAACTACAATCCCAAGGCCCGTGGATCCCAAGGGGAATATGGCGTCTTCCAGCTGAAATGCGATACAGCTCGGGTCATCGGCTTTAAGGGCCCCTGCGGACGGCTTCTTGATGCCAACACCAATATCAGGCTTGGCCTGAAACACCTGGAAATGGCCATCGAGCGATCCAAGGGCAACCTGAGGCTCGCGGCATCCAAGCACAATGGCGGGCTTGGCCGCACGAAACTGGTGAAGGAATACGTCGCTCTGATTTTCTAAAGCTTTAACCCCACCCCCCGCCACTTTGTGGGGAGGGGCCGGGGGTGGGGCTCTGGTTAATGCGCCGTTAACGCTTGCCGCGTCAGATGGGTCTTTACGAATCGGTAAGATCACAAACCCTTCATGGCACGCGATGAACTGAGACAGCCCTTGCGCCAGCGCAGTGTGACGGAACGCCTGTGGTCGGCTCGCCCCGGTCTCCTGCCCTTGTCCTATGGACTGGCCACCATGGGGTTTGTGCTTGTCGGCACCTGGGCCGTGAAACAGCCGATGCCCTTAGCCGGTGAACCGCTTGTGACGGTATCCATTCCCGCCGCCCAGGAAATCGAGACCGCCTCGACGAGCCCGCCAGCCGAACAGGAGGAGGTCGCCGACGGTGGCCCCGAAACCCCGGAGTTTGACAATCCCGCCGCTGCCGAACCGGAATTTGAAACGCCGTCCGGTGAATCCCAGGTCGCCATTGTTTCAGGCCGCCGGGGCCTCACCAAGGCACCCCAGCTTTCTGTCATGGAAATGACCGCTTGGGGGGCCTTGCCGCGCATTTCACCGCAGGGCGAGCGGCCATCACGCGTCTATGCCCGTTTCGCGTCCATGAATGTGCTGCATAGTGATGAACCCAAGATCGCTATTCTGCTGGGCGGCATGGGCCTCAACAAGAAATTGACCGACCGGGCCATCAAGGACCTGCCCGCCGATATAACCCTGGCTTTCGCGCCCTATGGCTCGGATCTGCAGGACCAGGTGGACAGGGCCCGCGACGAAGGTCACGAGGTCTTCCTGCAAATGCCGCTGGAGCCCCTGGGTTATCCGGCCTCCAACCCCGGCCCCAAGACCCTGGTGGGTGATGCGCCGGAAGCAGAAAACATCGACGCGCTGCGTTGGCACATGGGCCGCTTTGCCGGTTATTCGGGTATTGTGAATTACATGGGAGGCCGTTTCCTCTCCATGCCCAAGGCGCTGAAGCCGGTGTTTGGCGAGTTGAAATCCCGGGGGCTCCTGTTCCTCGAAGATGGCTCGCTCGCTTTGTCGTCAACCGAGGCCGCAGCAAAATCCACCAACCTGCAAGTGCGCCGCGCCAAGGTGGTGATTGACGCCGATCCGTCGCCGGAATCGATCCGTTCAGCACTTGCCCTTCTCGAAGAAGAGGCAAAGTCGAGCGGCATGGCCATCGGCACAGGTTCA
>JANNFZ010000548.1:0-19270 GCA_031380375.1 Hyphomicrobiales bacterium | reverse complement strand
CCGCCTCCGTAACCCGGGTTGTAGGCCGTGGGGCTTGAGTAGTCGAGAGTACCGCTCTGGCGGCGCACCACGTCTGACAAGGCGTTCAAGGCCGCAATCTGGTCCGCCACCACGCGGCGCATGGCATCGGCGTTTGCGCGGGTCTCCTCGGGCAGATCGATGACCGCACGCTTCAATTCGTTGCGGGCGGAATCGATGTCTTTCACCACCTGCTGGGCGGTGATGCGCATGTCCTGGGCGGTTTGCTGGAAATCACTCGCGGTTGACGACAGCATTTCATTCATGCTCGAAAGAGCGCGTTCATGCTGCTCGCGCAAAAGGCGTGCAGCCTGGTTGACCTGGCCCGCAGACGAGCCTTCAAGGCGCTTCAATTCCTCGTCCAGCCTGCCGATTGCAACATTTGTCTGTTCGGTGACGATGCGGCTGATGTCGCGCGAGCGGTTTTCAGCGGCGTTCAGTGACTCCTCGATCATCCCCATGTAGCTTGCCATCACCTGGTCGACACTCTGCGAGCGCTTGGTGACTTCGTTGATCAGGCTGTCGAGCACTTCGCGACGGTCCGACATCATGCGTTCCATCTCGCTGTTGAACTTGTCCATGGAACGGTCGACGAGGCTTGACACATCTTCCAGGCGCTCGGAAATGCGCGCACTCGTCACTTCGAGCTTGCCCGTCAGTTGCATGGAGATGCCTTCGAAGCGCTGGTCGATGTCGCTGGCGGCCGTGGCAAGCTGGTCTGCGAGGTAGGTGTTGGCCGTCTCAATGTGGCCCGAGAACTTGCGGTGGGCAATGTCGATGCGCTCGGTCGAGGCATTGGCGGCGGATTCGAATTCGCCCTGCGCCCGGTCGACGCGATCGACAAGCAGACCGGTTTCCTGTTCGAAGCGCGCCTTGATCTCCATGGCGGTGTGGCCAAGGCTGTCCGACAGGGCATTGCGGGCCCGGTCGAAGGTCGATTCCATATCGGTGGACGCCTGGTCGACGGAACTTGTGAAGTGGTCGCTGCTGGTGGACAGCCGCGATGTGACTTCGCCTGTGGCTTTTTCGAGGTGTGACGTGGCGGCATCAAAGCGCTCGCCCAAGTCAACGGCGGTCGCCGACAACTGCTCAACCAAACGCTCGGTGTTGTCGACGAACAGTGAGTTGAGGTCGGTGGTCGCCGAGCTGAGCTGGTTGCCGAGGCGCTGTTCGGTCGCTTCGAGCAACGAGCTCAATTGGGCCGATGACACGTCGAGTTTGGTTGTCAGGTTGTTGGTGACCTCGGCAACGCGGGTCGTGACGTTGCCCGATGTGTCGTCCATGCTCTCGTTGACGCGCAGCGACAGGGCTTCGATCTGGTCCGTGACATGCAGTGAAGTTTGTTCGAGGCGGCCATAAAGCTGCATCGACGTGTCGCGGAGCCTGTCCGTGAGATTGCCGGCGGAACTTTCCAGAACCTGGATCATGCCGTCGCGGGCGGTGCCGAGCTTGTCGACGAACTCGCCGGAAATTGAAATCAGACGGTCAGTGACAACGCCGCCCGAAGTCTCGATGCTCTGGGCCAGGGCGACGCCCGAATCCTGCATCTGGTGGCTGACGATTTCCGAGGTTTCCTTGAGATGGGCGGCGATCGTGCCGCTTGTCGATACAAGGATGTCATTCACATTGGCGCCAACCTGCTGCATCTGCTTCACGACCGATGTTGAAACAGTGTCGAGTTGGGTGGTGACTTCGCCATAGCCCCGCTCAACAAGATTGATGGCCTGCGAGAAGGCTGAACTGAAGCCGTTCGACAGGGTTTCGGTCGATGACTTGAGCACCGAGGCGACGTTCTCGGTCTGTTGCGCGATGTTGCGGGTGAGACCCGAGGCATTGGCCTCAAGCCGCTCGATGGCGCCACCAAAGCTCTGTTCCACGGCCTGCAGTGACTCGTTGAAGGCATCGTTGACCGTTTCGGTCTGGCGGGCGACGTGGTTTGTCAGGCTCGCAGCACCAGCCTCGAATTTTCCGAATGCGCCATCGAAGCCCAGCTCAACGGATTGCAGTGACTGGTTGAAGGCCTGGCTGAAGGCGGTGTTCATGTTGTCGGACGAGGATTTGAGCGTGCTCACAAGGGCTTCGCTGTGCTGCTTGATGGTGCCGGTGAAGCCGGTTGCAGCCGTGTCAAAACGATGAACGACAGTGGTGTAACCTTGTTCCATGCCGTCCATTGACTGGGTGAAGGCATCATTGAACGAGGTGTTGAGGGTCTCGGCCGAGGCCCGCAGTGTCGTGGTCATCAATTCCGTTTGCTGCGTGATATGGCCTGTGAAGCCCGACACCGTGGCATCGAACTTCTGGATGGCCCCGCCATAGGTGCCATCGAAGGTCGAGGTCAGTTCGTCGCTCGCCTCGCGCATGGTGGTGACGAAGGTGTTGGCATGCTGGTCAATGCGGGCACCGAGTGAAGCAGTCGATGTGTCGAACTTTTGCAGCGCGCTGCCGAAGGTCGTGTCGAAAGTCTCCGTCAGGTTGATGGTGGCGCTGCGCATGGTGTTGGAAATCGCCGTGGCCTGCTGCTCGATATGCGAGCTCAGGGATTGCGACGATTGCTGGATGCGGTCGGCATAGTCGGAACCCGTCTGGTCAAGCTGGGCCAGGAACTGGTTCGCGGACTGGTCAAGGCCTGCCAGCATCTGCGTTCCCGTGACATTGATGCGGTCGGAGAGGCGGTTGGTGGCATTGTCGAAATTTGTCGAGATTTGCGCCGCCGCCTGGTCGACATAGCCCGTCAGGTCCACGCGGGTCTGGGCCACGCGGTTGATGAAGTCGGATGCAACGCCCTGCAGGCCTTGCGTGACAAGTCCGCGGCTTTCCTCGATGCGCTGGGCGGAATCAACGCCCGCCCGCTCAATGAGGCCGGCAACTTCCTGCGAGGTCGCCTTCAGGTGATAGCTGATGTTGTCGCTGAGCGAACCGACCTGCTGCTGCAGGTCACCGGCCGCTGCCTTGATCTGCGCGGCCGAGGAGTTGCTGATGCGCTCAACGGTGTTGCTTACTTCGACATTGGCCATGGTGAGCTGGTCAGTGCTTTGCCGCATGAGCTGGATGAGGTTGCTCTCCATGCCTTTGACTTCGCCGCCGAACTTGCGCGATTCCTGGCCAAGCGTGTTGGCCGAGGTGTTGAGGATCTGCACATAGTCCTGCAACTGCGTGGAAAAACCCCGGAAGTCATTGAGCAGCAAACTTGACATGCGCTCGAACTGGGCAGAGTGGCCACCGATTTCCTGGCCGGCGGCGGCGGTGCGCGACGACACTTCCTCGACAGTGCGCGAGAGTTCGCCTGTGGAATTCTTCAAGCCGTCTTCGAGGCGCGAGAAGGTCGACAGCGCCACATTGATGACCTGGCTCAGGTTGTTGGTGTTGGATTCAAGGCGCGACAACAGGGGTGCGGCTTCACCGCCCACCAGCTGGCTGGTCTGCTGCAAGGCGGCGCGCTGGTTTTCGAGGCCTGCGACAAGGCCGCGGATCCGGTCTTCATTTGCGCCAAAGGCGCGCTCGACCGCCGAGATTTCCTTGTGGACAATTTCCTCAAGGGCCGTGGCGCGCTGGTAGGCGTGTTCAACACCACCGACGAGCAGGTCAACCTCATGGCGAACACTTTGGGCAATGGACGTGAGCCCGTCCGAGGCAATGTCCTGCGGACGAATGAGCCGCATGGCCGATTGCATCAGGACTTCCGAGACCTGGCGCATCTGCTGGGCGCGCCACTGGAAATGCGCGAGTATGAACGCTGCACCAATTGGCAGGGCGAGAAGGGCAAGTGCGCGCATGGTATCGGCCATGGCGGCCGAGCCATTGACCATGGCAACGACCAGCGGCACGTTCAGCATGAAGAAGCCGAATATCCACAAAAGCGCAAAGAACGACGGAACGACATAGACCGATGACGAGGGACCCCGGCGCAGGCGCGCCAGAAGCATGGCCGTGCTCGGATCATTTTCATTGGCGGGGCGGTTGCGGATTTGTGGCTCCGCTGCGGCTGGACCCGTAGCATCGGGAGCCTGAAGTGCCGCGTAACGCTCTCTGCGGCCCTTGTCTGGAGATTTTGCCATACTCAATACCCGCCTCTTTACCTGCACACCGCAGTTCTCGAACCACGCCCGCAACGTCCGTACCGTGAAGGTCCGGGGCCACCGCCGGGGCATGGCATTACCACCATATTAACCTATTGGGCACCGGTCTTGAACCCTTAAGGTGGGTGGGGGCGCCGCAAAATGAAACTTTGGTTAAAATTGGGATTCAAATTGAAACAATCAGGGAAAGCTGGTTTTTCCCACGTTTATTGACCCTCTGTGATTGTTTTCTTGGCAAAACCCAACCCGTACCATGAGGGATTGCCGTGGGTAAGCTCAACCAGAAACTGCCTAAGGGGAAAGTCGCCATCGATGTTGCGGTGTTCGATACCGTGCATTTTGGCCGCCAGACCTTTGGCGAAATCGCCCTGCAACAGGAAATTCTCCAACTTTTCCTGACCCAGCTTGACGACACAAGGCGCGCCCTCGCCAAGCCAGGCTCGTCTTCGGGCTGGCGCTTCCTGACCCATACCCTGCGTGGTGCGGCGGCGGCCATTGGTGCCGTTGACCTGACCGTCCTCGTCGATGCCTGGGAGCAAATGGAAGTTCCAACCGACGCCGATCGGGACGCCGTACTTTCGGCCTTTGATTCCGCTGTGGACCGCTTCAAGGCCGAGGCCGCAAAACTGGCGTTCTGACCTGCCTCAACCCACATTGCCTTGCGGTCCGCCTTCACCTATGTACCGCCGCGTACAGACTGACCAGCGGGCATTATGGCAAAGATCACATTTATCCAGCATGACGGCAAGGAAACCACAGTTGACGGCGTGCCCGGCATGACTGTCATGGAAACGGCGATCAAAAACCAGATCCCCGGCATTGATGCCGATTGTGGCGGGGCCTGCGCCTGCGCCACTTGCCACGTCTATGTGGAACCGGAATGGCGCGACAAGGTTGGCGCCCGCAATCCCATGGAAGAGGATATGCTCGATTTCGCCTTCGATGTGCGCGACCAGAGCAGGCTGTCCTGCCAGATCAAGGTGAGCGATGTGATTGACGGCTTGCGCGTCAAGGTTCCGGAAAAACAGTTCTGAGGGTTCTCGATGTCTGAAGTCATCACCACAGATGCCGTTGTCATTGGTGCAGGCCCCTGCGGGCTGTTCTCGGTGTTTGAGCTGGGTTTGCTCGACATCAAGTGCCATGTCATCGACATTCTCGACAGGGCGGGCGGGCAATGCGCCGAACTCTATCCGGAAAAACCGATTTATGACATTCCGGCCCTGCCCATCGTCACGGGTGCCGAATTGACGACCCGCCTGATGGACCAGGCCAAGCCCTTTCATCCGCAGTATCATTTCAACCAGATGGTCACCGAACTTGTGAAGCACGGCGAGGCTGACTTCGGATTGAAAACCGATGGCGGACTTGAATTTCGCGCCAAGGTGATTGTGATTGCCGCAGGTGGCGGTTCTTTCCAGCCCAAGAAGCCGCCGATCCCGGGCATCGACGCCTATGAGAAGGCAAGTGTTTTCTATTCGGTCAAGAAAATGGAAGTCTTCCGCGGCAAGGATATTCTCATCATCGGCGGCGGCGACTCGGCTCTCGACTGGACGAATAACCTGCAGCCTTTGGCAAAAAGCCTGACACTGTTGCACCGCCGTGATGAATTCCGCGCCGCACCCGACAGCGTGAACAAGATGCGCGAATTGGTGGCAGCGGGGAAAATGTCACTGAAGCTTGGCCAAGTGACAAGCCTCAAGGGCGAGGGCGGTGTGCTTGAGGCCGCCGTGGTCAAGGGCAATGACGGCACATCCTTCGAAATCGCCACCAATGCCATGCTGCCGTTCTTCGGTCTCACCATGAAGCTCGGGCCGGTCGCCGACTGGGGACTTAACCAGCACGAAAACCTGGTGCAAGTCGACACGGAGAAGTTTGAAACATCGGTGCCCGGCATTTTTGCGGTTGGTGACATCAATTGGTACCCGGGAAAGCTGAAGCTCATCCTGTCGGGCTTCCATGAAGCAGCGCTCATGGCCCAACAGGCCTTCCGCTACAAGAACCCGGGCGAGCGCCTGATGTTCCAGTACACAACCTCCAGCACCAGCCTGCAGAAAAAACTTGGCGTCGCCTGAGCCAAGTTTTTTGAAACCACCTTTTGCGCCGGAAGTTTTCGACGCATTGCTGGCCTTGAACAACCTGAATGCGGCCGCACTGGTGTTCACGACGGCGGAAAGGTTTGCGCAAGTGCTGGCGGCGGCGAGCCATGTGCGGGCAGCTCCTGAAGGCCGCGCCCTGCTGGTCGCTCTTGATGAGACATGCAGCTACGACAGCCCCAATTTCCTCTGGTTCCAGAGACGCTATCCGCTGTTTTACTATATCGACCGCGTCGTCGTTGGCGCTGCGGCGCGCGGGCAAGGACTTGCCGGAAAACTCTATGCGGAACTCGAAGCCCGCACCCTGACGGAGGGACGCCAGCGGCTGGTTTGCGAAATCAACCGTGTGCCGCCCAATCCCGGGTCAGATGCCTTTCATGAATGGCTTGGCTTTGCGCCGGTGGGCGAAGCGCCGTTGTCTGGAGGCAAGGTCGTCCGCTACTGGGTCAAGGAGCTCAACCAGCCGCAAAGCGCTGGCTGATCCAAACGGTTGCGGCACTGACGACGGCGGAAATGCTGGCACCCCAGATCAGGTCCACGACAACGACGCGGACGGTGAAACCTTTCAGCGTAGCGATATTGGTGAGGTCATAGGTGGCATAGGCGACAAGACCGAAAAACGCGCCAGCCAGGGCCGCATAGACCACCGACTGGGCGGGATGGATGACGAAGAATTCGAGTCCCGCCACAAACAGCAGATAGAAGGCAAAGGCGATGACGAGATTGGGCTTGTCGCGGAGCAAGGGACCGATCTCGCCCATATAGAAGCTTTTTGCCACGAAGGCGAGCCAGACGAAGTCGATGGCCAGAAAAATGACAAGGGCGATTACGTATTCAATCAGATAGCTTCGCATGGGCCCGCTCCGTTCTTTGCTGATACGGCCCGGGCGTCCGCTGGATCAATCGTCCCGGTAAACGCGCTCGCGGCGCTCGTGGCGTTCCTGGGCTTCAATCGACAGGGTGGCGATGGGCCTTGCATCAAGGCGGCGGAGGCTGATCGGATCGCCGGTCTCCTCGCAATAGCCGTAGGAACCGTCATCAATGCGTTTCAGAGCGGATTCGATTTTGGAAATAAGTTTGCGTTGGCGGTCGCGGGTGCGGAGTTCAAGGGAGCGGTCGGTTTCGGAGGAGGCCCGGTCGGCGATGTCGGGGAGGATGTGGTTTTCGTCCTGCAGGTGGGAAATGGTTTCCTTGCTTTCGCGCAAGATGTCGTCTTTCCAGTTTGTCAACTTGCGGCGGAAATAGCCGACCTGGCGATCATTCATAAACGGCTCGTTGTCGCTGGGCCGGTAGGTTTCGTCCAGAACGTCGGACATGCGTTGGTCTCTCCACCCGAATTTTTCGCGCTTATAGCGATCCACCAGAGGTGCAGCAAGCCTTGCATGCGTGTGGTAAATACTTCGTGATTCGCCCAGTTCGCGTCACGCTTTTGCGCTTCGGGCCTCGTCGATACGGTCACGGAACTGCATCAACCAATAGGAGCCTTGCACGCCGAGCCTGCCCAATTGGCCATAGGCATAATCCGGCGCAAATGGGGCAAAGCGGCGGTAGCTGTCATCGCCTGTGGCAATGGCGCGTGAAAGCAAAAGGCCGGCCATGGCTGTGGTGTTGAGGCCGTGGCCGCCGAAGGCCGTGGCAAACCATTGGCCTTGCCTGTCGCGGCCGATGACCGGCATTTTGTGGATGGCATAGCCCATGAGGCCGGCCCAGGCATGGTCGATGCGCGGATTGGCAAGGGCCGGATAGACCGAGAGCATGTCGCGCTTCATGCGCTCGGCAAGCCGCGAAGGTTCATTGACCCGCGTGGTGATGCGCCCGCCCCAGAGAATGCGTTCCTCATCAATGAGGCGATAATAGTCACCAGCCCGCCGCGTGTCGCTGATTGAACTGGTGGTGCGGATCGACTGCTGCCGCAGCGGTTCGGTCACCGCGACATAGGTGGCAACCGGCAACACGGCGCGGCCCGAGGGACGGTGCAAGCCGGTGTCGATCGCCGATGTGCAATGCACGACATGGCGGGCCGTGATCTCGCCTTCCGAAGTTCGGACCTGAAATGAGTTGCCGGATTTTTCCGTGGCAAGCACCCGGCTGTTTTCGTGAATGCGCAATCCTGCGGCGGTCCCGAGCCTTGCGAGCAACAACGCATAACGCAAGGGGTGGATGTGAAATCCTCCGGTATTGTGGATTGATTCAAAATAACGCGGTGTGTTGAGATAACGGCGGGTCTCCTCCATGCCGGAATATTCCACAGGCTCATCGAAATCCCGTTGCAGCATTCCGGCATAGGCTTTGAGGCTGCCATCATCGCGGTGTCGAAGCGCCATGCGCCAGCCCTCGCCCATGATGAGTGTGGGATCGTGTTTCAGCAGGGTGGCGCGAATAAATTCGGTTCCCTCCCGCGACAGGTCATAGAGTTTTCGCGCGGCCGCAAGCCCAATCTTTGCTGCAACACTTGAAATCGACAGGGCAAAGCCATTGGAGACAAAGCCGCCGTTGCGGCCCGAGGCCGCCGCCGCAAGACGCGAGCCTTCGAGAAGAATGGTGGGAATGCCACCAAATTGCAGGTTGACCGCCGTTGACAGGCCGGCAAGGCCGCCGCCGATCACGCAAGCCTCAGCCATTGCCTTGCCACGCAAGGGCAAATGCGGCTCGCCGCGCATTGCAGTGGCCTCATACCAGCTTGCCAACGGGTTAACGACTTGTCGCATTTCAACACACTCCTTTCCAACCACCCTTAACGGAAATTTAGCGGAACATCTCCATTTTGATCCAATGGAATTCTTTGCGGGTGTCCCCATGCGTAGTGTGTCTTTTTTGGCGTTGCTCGGTTGTGCTGTCTCCCTGGCGGGTTGTGCTGCAGGTAGCGGAGATGCTGGTACACTCGCTGACAATCTCGATGTCTGCGGCTTAAATTGTCCGAGCGGCGGCGGCACTGATACTGGTGGTACCCCGCCCGCGCCCGATACCGACGGCGACGGCACGCCCGATGAAGACGACACAGACGGCAGCACTGGCTCGGGCGCTGGCGGCAACGGCACCAATCTTTCAAGCGGCCTGAAAACCATTGTTCTCAAGGCATCGGTCTATGACAAGCCAACCTCTGGCACGGCATTGGCCACGCTGGCCAGTGGCAGCGGCACAACGCTGGCGTCAACGACGGCTTCCATACTCTCGGGCACCAAGCCCACCACGCTGAGATATTCGGCCGACACGAATTCTGCCTCTAATGGCGATTTGTCTGTACCCGCCTATATGGATGAATATCTTTCGGGCACAAATGATCCTGATCCATTCAACGTCGGCGCCAATGCCAATGGCGGTTCCGGCACGCGCTATCGTGAATACCGCGTGCTCAGCAAGGAAGCCAACCGTGACGAGCTGTTGCAGGTCTGGGCCTGGGACCATAGCTTTGCGCTGCAATACCGCAATGAAGCCGGTGGAGGAGACGCCAAGCACCAGGCTTGGAGCTTTGGCGGCAATGCCACGGCGGCCATGCCCCTGAGCGGCACAGCCAATTACCAGGGCCGCTTTGTGGCGACCGCCAAGACTGAGCAGTGGGTGAAGCCAACAGGTTCGGACATCAATCCAAACGCCCTGTGGCAGATCCAGGGTGCCAGCAACATTGCCGCCAATTTTGGCACAGGTGCTGTGACAGGATCCATGAAGCCTGATACATGGACGAGTTACCAGAGCGGCGTTGACGGCTATCACACGTGGTATACCAGCACGTCTTCCGGCCTTGGAGCGCCTTCGGTTGCAACGTCTGCCGACCCGGAGTTCAAATTCTATGAATCGCAAGTCAACATCGCAGCCAGGCTCGATGGCACGGGTGTAGCGGCAAAAACCTATACCGGCACGGCCAAACTTGACGGCTCCTTCGTCAGCGGTGACAACCCGGTCTATGGCGGCTTCTATGGCGCTGGTGCCAATGAAACGACAGGCATCTTTAATGTTTTTGGCACCGACCCAAGTCCCATTGGTGGTGCTGATGGCCTGAATGACGGGCGTCGCGGCCTTCTGACAATCAACGGCGCGTTCAACGGCACCTGCCTAGCCGGCGGCGCATGCACCCCCTGATATTCTTGGCAGCAACACGGAACATGCGCGCAGGACTCTGCGCGCTTTTCTGTCTTGTGGGCAGCGTGGGCGAAGGCTTTGCCGGCAATATTCCCGGCCTCACTGACGAGCACATTGCCAAATACGAAGCCATGGATGAGGCGGCCCGCGTTAAAATCCTGATCCAGCTTGCCAAGGGTGGCGCCGAGAGCCAAGCCGAACAATTGCTCGCCGCTTATCCTTTGTCCGGCCCCCATGCCAGAAACCGCACCTTGTTCATTGAAGGCCTGATCTTCAACGCGCGCAGCAACCACCCCGCTGCGGCAAAGAAATTCCGTGACGCACTGGCCTCTGATCCCAAGCTCACACTGGTGCGCAGCGAATTGGCCCAGACCCTCGTGCTGATGCATGAGGATGACAGCGCCAAGCATCACTTGCGGCTTCTCGAAGGCGACACCGACAATGCCCAGGATGCAGCCGGCATTCGCGCTTTCATCGACCGCATTGATGCCCGGAGGCCCTATGGTTTCAGCGCCTATGCGTCGGTGGCACCTTCCACCAACATCAACAATGGTTCCGGCCAGTCGACGGTTTATTCTCCCATATTCGGCAGTGAAGTGCCGATTGATGACGCCAGCAAAGCCAAGCAAGGCTACAGCATTTCCACAGGTGTCAGCGGCTCCTATAATTTCAGGCTCAGCAATGATTATGCGGTGATCGCCGCTGGCGGCATTGACACCCGCATCTATGACGATCTCGACTTCAACGCCATTTCGATCAGCCAGTCGCTGGAGTTGCGGCGGTTCTTTGAAAATGGCTACCTGGGTCTTGGTGCCGTTGCCAGCCAGTCCATCGATACTGACGAACTGGAAATGACGTCACTCTCCTATGGCCCCCGCATTTCGGCACAGTTGCGGCTCACAACAAAGGACAGCGTGTCGGGTTCGAGCACTTATGAATTCCGCGACTTCGATGCCGACGGCAGCCATGATGGCACAAGCTGGACATCGGACCTCGCTTGGTCGCACGGCTTCTCGTCGGACCTCACCAGCACTGTCTATGGAGGCTTCGACACCATCGACAACGGCGTCGGGTTCCTGTCCTACGACACAGTGGCGGGCGGCTTGCAGGTCTATCGCGAATTTTCGCACGGCATTTCCGTGACGGCGACGGGCGAGGCCCGCTTCACCAGTTTCGACGGAGTCAATCCGCTGGCCGGCGTCACGAGGGTTGACCGTCGCCTGATCGGCGGCGTCACGCTGACCAAGCGTGACCTCAATTTCTTCGGTTTTGCCCCGGCGCTGAACTACACCTATGTCAACAACGCCAGCAATATCTCGCTCTATGACTATGACAGCCATTCGCTCGATTTCCGCCTGACCAAGGATTTCTGATGCCATTGCCCTAGGGCTTGGGGCTGGCTAAAGCAGCGTCATGCGTTTTTCATCCGGCAAAGAATTCCGTTCCAAAGCCCACAAGGCGGTCACCGTCTTCGGCATGTCCGGCGTTGGCAAGACTTCGCTTGCGCGGCTTTTGCTGGAGAGCCAGTGGTTCCACTATTCCGTCGATTACCGCATCGGCACGCGCTACATGGACGAGCACATCGTCGACAATTTCAAGCGCGAGGCCATGAAGAACCCGTTTCTCAAGGGGCTTCTGAAATCGGACTCGATCTATATCCGCTCCAACATCACCTTCGACAATCTGGCCCCTCTCTCAACCTATCTCGGAAAGCCCGGAAATCCCGCCAAGGGCGGCATTTCCATTGCCGAATACAAGCGCCGCCAGGCCGAACACCGGGAGGCGGAAATCCGTGCGTTGCTCGATGTGCCGGAATTCATCCGGCGTTCCGCCGACATCTATCAGTATCACCATTTTGTCTGCGACAGCGGCGGCAGCCTTTGCGAGATTGTCGACCCGGACAATCCCGGTGATCCCGTGCTCAAGGTTTTGAGCGACAACACGCTGCTGCTTTACATTGAAGGCACGCCCGAACATGCGGCAATGCTGGTGGAGCGTTTCCGCCAGAACCCCAAGCCCATGTATTACCAGCCCGTATTCCTCGACGCGAAATGGGCCGAGTACAAGGCCCTCAACAAACTCAAGAACGACGACGACGTGGACCCCGATGGTTTCGCGGTCTGGGGTTTCGAACAACTGCTGCACCACCGCATTCCGCTCTATCGCAGGATTGCCGAAACACGGGGCTATGTGGTGCCCATGCGGGACGTGCCCGGCGTCACAACCGAAATGCAATTTGTCGATCTCGTTGCCCGCAGCATCGACCAATCATAAGCCGAGTTCCCATGCCCATCCGCATTCCCAATGATCTTCCGGCCCGCCGCATTCTTGAACGCGAGGGCGTCAATGTCATGACCGAGGCCTCCGCCAACCGCCAGGACATCAGGCCCTTGCGCATGGGCCTCCTCAATCTCATGCCGGAAAAGATCAAGACCGAGACGCAATTTGCAAGGCTCATTGGCGCCACGCCTTTGCAGGTCGAATTGCATCTCATACGGGTCGGCAGCCACACGCCAAAAAACACCTCTGCCGAACACATGCTGGCCTTCTATGAAACCTGGGAAGACGTGCGGGCGCAGAAATTTGATGGCTTCATCGTCACGGGTGCACCCATCGAGTTGATGCCGTTTGAGGACGTGACCTACTGGAAAGAGTTGAAAGCCATATTCGACTGGACCCAGACCCATGTGCATTCCTCGATGCACATTTGCTGGGGTGCGCAGGCCGCACTTTATCATTTCCACGGCGTGCAGAAGCACCCGCTGGCGGGAAAAGCATTTGGCGTGTACCGCCATCGCAACCTCAATGCGGCGTCACCTTATTTGCGCGGCTTCTCCGATGACTTTTCCATGCCGGTGTCACGCTGGACCGAGGTGCGAAGGAGCGAAATTCCAAAGGCCGGCCTTGAGGTGTTGATGGAATCCGATGAGGTTGGTCTTTGCCTCATCAACGACGCGGCCCATCGCACGCTCTATATGTTCAACCATATTGAATATGACACGGCGACCCTGGCTGATGAATACAATCGCGATGTGGCGGCGGCGCGGGCCATCAAAATGCCGGCCAATTATTTCCCCGGCAATGACCCCGCACGCCCGCCCGAAAACCGTTGGCGCAGCCACGCCCATCTGCTTTTTGGCAACTGGATCGACGCCGTCTACCAGACCACGCCTTTCGATCTCTCGGCCATTGGCACTTGAGAGACTTGCGGCTGAGCTGTTTCGTCCCCATTTAATCTCTCTCGTGAAAGGGACACTTCCGCTTGAGACTATCAGATGTCATTGATGGCGGGCGCGTGGCGGTTGGCGGTCTCCGTGACTTTGCTTCCGGCTTTCTGAATCCGACGGTGAGGCTCGGCGTCACGGGCCTTTCCCGTTCCGGCAAGACGGTGTTCATTACAGCCCTTGTGCATGCGCTGCTGAAAGGCGCACGCCTGCCGCTGTTTGAGGCCCATGCCCGGGGCCGCATCCGGCGGGCTTATCTCGAACCGCAACCTGATGATGACCTGCCGCGCTTTGCCTATGAAGAGCACCTTGCGGGGCTTCTGGGACCCACGCGCCTGTGGCCCGAGAGCACGCGGCGCATCAGCCAGTTGCGTCTGACACTGGAATATGAGCCCCGCAGGTTCTTTGCGGGGGGGTTGCATGGCGGCAAGCTCCACATCGACATTGTCGACTATCCAGGCGAATGGCTGCTCGACCTGCCGTTGCTTGCCCAATCCTATCAGCAATGGTCGGCCACGACACTTTCTGCAAGTCGAAAAGCCCCACGTCTCGCCCATGCGAAAGCCTGGCACCAAATGCTGGCGACCTTGAAACCAACAGCACCCGTTGATGAACAGGTGGTCATGGCGTCGGCCAGTGTTTTTACGGCCTACCTGGCGCGTTGCCGCGCCGATGACGTTTCGCTGTCAGCCCTGCCGCCAGGACGATTCCTGATGCCCGGTGATCTGGCGGGCTCGCCGCTTCTTTCTTTTTCGCCACTTGAACTCGCACCCGATGCAATGCCTGGGCCGGGCACGCTCGC
The DNA here is from genome assembly GCA_031380375.1 of Hyphomicrobiales bacterium. GTDB lineage: Bacteria > Pseudomonadota > Alphaproteobacteria > Rhizobiales > Aestuariivirgaceae > Aestuariivirga. The sequence goes on along the minus strand of JANNFZ010000548.1, from coordinate 4,980 downwards.
AAACCTGATGGCACGGCGCTACGACTCCTATGTGGCAAAAATCGTCAAGCCGTTTTTCTACGGGCATTTTGCAAGGCTCGACCGGCAAATCGTGCTTGTCGATGTGTTGGCAGCGCTGAATGCCGGGCCCGATGCAGTTGCTGATTTGCGCGTGGCGCTCAATGATGTGTTGACTTGCTTTCGCACTGGGCAGAACTCGCTTCTGAGCGGGCTATTCGGCAAGCGCATCGACCGGGTACTCTTTGCCGCCACCAAGGCCGACCTGCTGCACCACACAAGCCATGACAGGCTCGAAAATATCCTGCGCCACCTGGTCAGCGCCGCGGCGGATCGTGCGGGCTTGCGGGGTGCTGCACATGACGTGGCGGCCCTTGCGGCCATTCGTGCCACAAGAGAGGCCACGGTGACGGAACGCGGCGAGGCGCTGGCTTGCATTGTCGGCACACCACGGGCAGGCGAAGTGATGGGCAAGACGCATTTTGACGGCACCAAGGAAGCGGCGGTTTTTCCGGGCGATCTGCCCGGTGATGCGGCTCGCGCCCTTGATGGGTCATTCGCAGGCCAACTCAAATTTTTGCGCTTCCGTCCCCCCGTGCTGACCGATGGGGCCTTCCCCCATGTGCGGCTCGACAGGGCCATTGAATTTCTGATCGGAGACCGTTTCGCATGACCCAGCCGAAACGCGGCCCCCAGGCTTTCGTCATTGATGCCGAAGGTCACGTCAAAACCGAAATTGCCTTCGCCAGGGATGAAGTCCACGGCGAGCTTGCCGTGATGCCGACCGCTTTTGATCGATCCGCCCGGCGGCAGTTTCCGTGGGCGGGCATACTTGTGTCATCCCTCTTCGCCCTTGTGTCACTGTGGGCCGGACTTGCCATCACAACGCTGGTTGAGGATTTCTTTGCCCGGTCGGCGTGGCTTGGCTGGGCGGCGCTGTCGGTTGCAAGTCTTGCCGGTTTGGCCGCACTGGCAATTATGTTGCGCGAAATCACCGGCCTGATGCGCCTGCGCAAGATTGAACACATTCGCAATGCTGCAACCCGCGCCATCACGCTTGATGAACAGGCCTCGACGCAGACAGCCCTTGCCGGGCTGGACGTGCTATATGGCGGCCGGGCCGATATGGCGTTGCCGTTGCGTGAATTCCGTTCCCACGCCGGGGAAATCATTGATCCCTCAGATCGCATGAAACTTGCCAACCGCCTGCTGATGGCGCCGCTCGACGCTGAAGCCCAGCGCATTATTGCACGGCGGGCCCGCCGGGTGACCTTGTTGACGACGGTGACACCTGCTGCCGCCCTCGATATCATTTTCGTGGCAGCCCAGAACGCCGGAATGTTGCGCGAGCTTGCAACACATTATGGCGGCAGGCCATCGACCCTCGCAACGCTGAAGCTGGCCCGCATGGTGGTGGTGCATCTCGCCATCACCGGAGGGTTGGCACTCTCGGACAATCTCATCCAGCATCTCGTCGGCAAGGGCCTGCTTGGCCGCCTGTCAGCGCGTTTCGGCGAAGGTGCCGTCAATGGCATTCTCACCTGCCGCATCGGCCTTGCGGCCCGCGATGTCTGCCGTCCCATTCCAGCCTCAGCAAACAACCGTGAAACACTTGCAAGCCTTCTCCGCGAGGTCGTGAATTTCGGAGGCAAGGACAAGAAACCGGGCGATGGCATCGCTGTACCTTAACCTTTCGTTAAGACTAATCGCGGTCCCGGACATGGCTGGCCGGAAAATTGCTAGCATGCTGGTGGAAGGGCCCCGTTCGGATTTCCAAGGGGGGAAAGTCAGGTATGGATCAACTCGTTGATGCGGATGCGCCACCTGTGGTGACGACCGTCGAAAAAACACGGTTGGCGGCTGTGGCACAATTGTCAGAGGGTGCCCATCTCAGCCTTGTCAGCAATGTCCAAGGACTTGCCACCCTCGAAACAGGTTGGCGGGCGCTGGAACAGAACGGTGTCACGCCAACAAGTGTTTTCCAGACCTTTGACTGGATTTCCAGTTGGTCCCGCGTTTTTGCGACCAGCGACAATGAAGCGGAAGTTTTTATACTCACGGGTTTCGATGGTGACCGCCTGGTTTTTGTCTGGCCGCTGATGCGCCACCGGGTCACGGGGCTATGGCTGTTGTCGTGGTTGTCCGAACCCTTTGGCCAATATGGCGATGTGATCGTGGCGCGTGACCAGTGCCCGAGGCTCTGGGTGGCCAATGCTTTGCGTTTTCTGCGGCAACTCAAGGGATTTGACATCCTGCGGCTGCGCCATGTGCGGGCCGACAGCACGCTTGCAACCATCGCCCAGGATGAATTGACTGATGCGCGCCTGCATGAGCGGGCCCCCTGGCTCGATCTCACAGCCTTTGCCACGGAAGCCGACTACGACAACCGTTACACATCGGCGCAGCGCAAGCGCCGCAAAAAAATCCGCAAAGCCCTCGAGGAGATAGGGCCGGTGAACTTTTCGATTCTTCCGACAGGCAGCGTGGCTGATGCGGCGATTGCCCGTGCCTTCGAGGAAAAGAACAAATGGCTGGCCGAACGCGGCCGCATGAACCGCGTGCTGGGCCGCACCGACCATGTGCAATTCCTCCGGCAATTGGCGAGAGCCAAACCGGACGGCGTGGAAATGATCGTCTCGGAGCTGAAGGCCGGTGACACGCCTGTCTCATGGGAGATCGGCTTTCGTTTCGGCGGCACGCACTTCGCCTATATCACTTCGCATGTGAATGCCCTGACCGACCTGTCGCCGGGTCGCCTGCACATGGATCTCAGTCAACGCGCCTGTCTCGCGGCGGGCATGAAGGGTTTTGACCTCATGGTTCCCTATGATGCCCACAAGGAATCCTGGAGTTCGGCCTGCATGGATACGCGGGACTATTTCATGCCCTTCACGATGCTGGGCAGCTTTGCCGGACATGTTTATTTGCGCCAGATCAGGCCCGCTATCCGCGCACTTTATTACCGCATGCCGTCCAACTTGCTGCGGCTGGTCAACCGGGGTTCCAAAGCCAAGCCGGATTGAGCTAACATGGCGGCAGGAGGTCGCCATGATTGCCACTGATTTCACACCCTGGAGTGCGGCCATCGGCGGCGCCATGATCGGGCTATCGGCTGTTGTGCTGATGGCGACGGCCGGGCGCATTGCCGGGGCCACCGGAATCTTTGCCGGGTTGTTCACCGGGAAATATGACGATGACTTCCGCTGGCGGTTTATATTTATCGTTGGCCTGCTGGCCGGTGCCGCAATTTCAGGGTGGCTGGTTTTTGATGCCCGCGACATTGCCTTTGCCGGAGGACCTGCCCTCAGCATTGTCGGCGGATTGTTCGTCGGTGCCGGCGTGATCCTTGGTGCGGGTTGCACCAGCGGCCACGGTATTTGTGGGCTGGCACGCTTTTCCAGGCGCTCGCTGGTGGCGACCTGCGTATTCATGGGCATTGCAATAGTGACGGTCATCGTCACGCGCCATGGCTTGGGAGGCTGACATGAAAATGCTTTCCGTCCTCATTGCCGGGCTTCTGTTCGGTGCCGGCGTCACGATTTCCGGCATGGTCAATCCCATGAAGGTTTTGAATTTCATGGATCTGCCGGGCCTCTGGGATCCGAGTCTGATGTTCGTCATGGGGGCAGGGCTGGTGGTGACACTTGTCGGTTACCTTCTCATTTTCCGGCGCAAGGCACCGCTGTTTGATGACGCGTTTCATCTGCCGGTCAGCACAATGATTGATGCAAAGCTTGTTGGTGGTGCCGTGCTCTTCGGTCTTGGCTGGGGAATCAGCGGATTTTGTCCCGGTCCCGCCATTGCAAGTCTGGTTTTTGGAAATGCCGAGAGTTTCTATTTTGTCGCTGCCATGGCGTTGGCCATGGTGCTGACGAAATCTATGCTCGCCCGTAGTGCTGCATGATCTCCAGCAAGCGGTCATGGGGCAGGGCCACCGAACGGTTGCCGTCACGTCCGGTCATCGTTTCATTGGCGATCATCGAATCGAGAACCGCTTCCTCGGTTGCTTCCACGGTGGCGCGGAACAGGGGATCAATCGCCGTGTTGGCGAGATAGTCGCCGTTGCGCAGAGCACTCCGTTCCGCATGGGCCTTGGCATTGGCGGTTGAGAAGGCGAGAAAAATATCGCCGGAACTGTTGGCTCCGATCGTTCCAGTGCGGGCAAGGCCCAGTGGCACGCGGCGCGCCAGGCGCTTCAACTGGTGGGGTTGCAGGGGTGCATCGGTTGCCACGATCACGATGACCGATCCTTGTTCCTTGCCGCGCAACTGTTCCTCGAGAATGTGCTGCCCCACGGGCACGCCCAGCACCGTGAGATCGGCGCGGGCTCCGAAATTGGCCTGAACGAAAACACCAACTGTGTACGGCGCGCCGTCAATGACGACACGGCGCGACGCCGAGCCATTGCCACCCTTGAAGTCGTAGCAGATCATACCGGTGCCGCCACCAAGGCTGCCCAGCTCCATGGCCCCGCCACGCGCCCCAACAAGGGCCTCAAGTGTCGCGTCCACCGTCACGTGGAAACCATTGATATCACTCAAATCACCGTCATAGGTTTCGGCTGCCACCGGCAGGCTCCAATCCTGCCCGGTGCCAACGCCGCGCGTCACCATCCATCTAATTGTGGCATCGCGCGTGAGCCCGCAGGAATGTGTGTTGGTGATGGTGATCGGGGTCTGCAACTCGCCCGCTTCATCGATCCAAACGAGGCCTGTCATCTCGCCATTGCCATTGAGGGAATAACTGCCGGCTGCGCATGGCACATGGGCCATGGCCCGACCCCGGGGCAATATGGCAGTGACACCGGTACGCACCGGACCTTTTCCCACTTTGAGCGGACCTTCACCTGAAATCAGTGTTGTCGTTCCGACTTCAACACCTGCAACGTCGGTGATCGCATTGAAGGGGCCGGGCGTGCCCTGCGGCACAAGCCCAAGACCGCGGGCGCGGAGTTTGCCGGAAGGTGTTTTGAGCCAGTGCGGA
>JANNFZ010000544.1:0-2528 GCA_031380375.1 Hyphomicrobiales bacterium | reverse complement strand
CAGATCTCCATCCCCAAAGAAGTGCGGGAGAAGAAAGGCTGGAAACCGGGCCAGCGTTTGGCCTTCGTCCCCCGTGGCAATGATTATGTGCTCGTGCCCGTTCCGGCGCTTGAAGAGATTTTCGGCATCGCCAAAGGCGCCGACCCGACGGGATACCGTGACCGCAATGACCGTTACTGATGCTGGTCATTGACACGAGCATTTGGATTGAAGTTTTCCTGGGTTCCGAACTCGGAAGGAAGAATTTGCCTTTTCTTGCCCAACAGGATGGCATCATCGTACCCACGATTGTGCAGTATGAAATCTTCAAGTGGCTTGCCCGCGAACGATCACGCGACGAAGCCAATCGGTCCATGACATTCACGAATGACTGCCGCGTTGTGGAACTGACAACCGGAATTGCAACACTTGCTGCCGAACTATCCACTCTCCACAAACTGCCCGCATGCGATTCAATCGTTTACGCCACAGCGCTGGTTCACGATGCCAAGGTCGTCTGCTGCGACTCCCATTTCAAAGGCTTGCCCGGCGTGGACTATCTCGAAAAACCAGGCGCATGACTGCGATGCACCATGAGACCGTTACGCGTTCTGATCGGCCACAGCGGCAAACCGAACGAGACAGCGACGCAGTTCTCTATTTGCTCTTCATGCTGCTGGCGGCTGACACCGCAATCATCGGTCTCGACATTATGGCGTGGATTGCAGGAATCAAAGTGCCTGCACTGAGGGTCAGCACCGATGGGGGACTGGGCGAAGTGTTCCAGTATATCAAGTATTTCTGGATGGTGTTCCTCGCCGTGTGGCTGACACTCCGCGATCGCCGTCTTGGCTTCATTCCATGGGTCTGTCTGTTTGCCCAGTTTCTCGCGGATGACGCGTTGCAAGTGCATGAAACGCTCGGCGCCTATTTCAGCATGAAATTTTCATTGCCGCCGGCCCTTGGCCTTCGGGGGCAGGATTTTGGCGAGCTGATCGCTGCTGCCGGTGATGCAGTGGCATTCGGGCCATTGTTGATCTTCGGCTATGCCTTGTCTGACTGGACCGTGAAACGGATTTACCGCCATTGGGCTTTGTTGCTTGCTGCCCTGGTGTTTTTTGGCGTGGTCATCGACATGGTCCATATCTGGTTCCTGGGCATGCCCCTGCTGGATCGGGCCATTGCAATTCTCGAGGATGGTGGCGAAATGATTGTTGCGAGTTTCTTTGTGGCGTCGGTTTTTGAAAAACTGTGGCTGGGTCCTGCTGCGCCAGACCCAAAATAAGAGCGGCGGCCTGAAAGCCACCGCTCCTTTCGCTCCTGCCATCGTCAATCAATTGGTGGTTTTGAATCTCAGGTTCTTCGGCTGGCGCTTGACGGCGATCACCGGCTTTTTCACACAGCGCTTGCCTTCGAGCTTGAAGCCCTTGGCGCAGAGAATGCTGACCACCGGCTTCTTCACACACTTCTTGCCCACAAGCGTGAAACCCTGCCTGCACAGAATGCTGATGACCGGCTTCTTCACGCATTTCTGGTTCACCAGCTTGAAGCCGGGGGCGCAGTCAATGATGACGCCGGGCTTTGGCTGCGAATGGGTTGGGTTGGCCGGCGTTGCAACATCATCCACGGACGGATCAATGGCCGGATTGTTGCAGGTGTAGTCGAATGCGCCCTTGTCAACGGTCACGCGGGCACCGGAGGCTTTCACTTCCTGCAAGGTGCACTGGATCCTGCGGGTGCGGTTGACGTTGATGTCGTGGGCACCAAAGGCTTCGAATATGTTGTTGCCCTTGTTGAAGGACTGGGCTGTGCCGCCAAAGCCCTGGCCGTTCGAGCAGCTGATCTTGTATTTGAAGCTGCCGGGTTCATTGCGCTTCACTTCAAAGAACACCTGGCCCTTGCGCGGGCAATGTTTGCGCGTTCCGGCACTGTCCGCCATGGTCACGTCGCCGGTCCATGAGGCGAGTGGCTTGTCCACGCCATTGTCGGGTTGGCCGTTGGTCAATCCGCCACCACCTGCGCCTGTGCAATGGACAGTAATGTCCTTCCACGGTGTCGAAGGTGCAAATGTGCCACCGACTGATTCAGCCATGAATTGCAAATTGGTCGTGGCGTCGAATTTCTCGACGCGGACAAAATCGGCGAAGTAGCCGTTCTTCGCGGCATCAAATGATGCATAGGCGCTCTTTAACTCACTCGTCGTCTGGCCATTGCCCTGTTTCCGCCACAGGCGAATGTCCACGCCGCCGGCCTTCGAAGTCTGCACACGGGTTGTCACGCGCAAGGCCGGGCATTTCATTGCGGGGTTCGGGCCATCGGTGTTGGCACCATTGACGGTGGCGAGGAACAACTGGATGCCGGTCGGCTTGAAGTCTGGTTCAGCCACGGCGATGTCATCGGTCGCTGGCTTGACCACCGGATCGCAGACGACTTTTACCTTGAAACTGTCGGTTTTCGCATGGTCCACAGCAGTCGGGAATTTTCCGTCTCCTGGGCCAGAGCCATAGTCATTGTAAGCTCCAATCACCAGCTTGATGGTGTTGGCAACG
>JANNFZ010000042.1:0-8955 GCA_031380375.1 Hyphomicrobiales bacterium | reverse complement strand
CCAGCACGGCAAGGGCAAGCGCGTCACGCTCGATCAGGCCGGCCAGCCGCAACAGCACTGCCTTGCAGGCGCTCGCAGCACTTGCAACCGTCGCTGTCGCCATCATCGCCCTGGTTGGAGTCAAATTCCAGGTCGACGCCTCCTATCGCGTGCAGCGCGAACAATCGGCCAAGGAAATCTACCGCGAGCTGCTGAATATTTCGATCGCCAATCCGGACTATGCAACCCCTGACTACTGCGCCCTGAAGGGCACACCGAAGCAGGCCGGCTATGAATCCTTCGTCGACTACGTTCTTTATGCGGCGGAACAGGTGATCGACATGGATCCCGACTGGGCGAAGACAGTTGAACATCAACTCGAAACCCACGGCCAATACCTGTGTTCAATCGAGGATTGGAGCAGTTATGCCGCGAATGTGGAAACCTTGTTGACAGGATTTCGGGCCAGGCACTGCAAGGGCGTCCCGGCGGCTTGCTGACATGAAAATTGCAATGGTTCAGCCGAATGTGTGCCTATTGACGCGCAGATGACATCGCAGCTTGCGGTAGCGGAAAGTGGCAGGCGGCCTCACGATTGGCGCGCGTTTTCAAAAGTGCCGGCCGGTCAACCTTGCAGCGCTCCTGGACCACCGGGCAGCGCGGATGAAAGCGGCACCCGGCTGGTGGATCGATCGGGCTTGGCACATCCCCCGTCAGGATGATGCGGTTTCGTGTGCCGGCCTTGCCGGGATCAGGCTTCGGCACGGCGGAAATAAGCGCCTGTGTGTAGGGATGCGAAGGATTTTTGAATATGTCCTCGGCATTGCCGATTTCAACGATGGAACCGAGATACATGACGGCGATGCGGGTTGAAACCTGGCGCACCACACTGAGGTCATGGGCAATGAAAACATAGGTGAGTTTGAGGCGTTCCTGCAAATCGGCGAGGAGATTGACGATTTGCGCCTGCACAGAAACGTCAAGTGCCGAGACAGGTTCATCGAGTATGACAAGCTTCGGTTCAATGGCGATGGCCCTGGCTATGCCGATGCGCTGGCGCTGGCCGCCGGAGAATTCGTGCGGATATCGCGCCGCATGGTCGGGCAAAAGGCCCACCTGTTCCAGCAATCTGTCAACACGTTTGGTGATTTCGGCTTCCGAAATGTTGAGGTGAATGCGCAAGGGTTCGGCAATCAGATCACGCACACGGCGGCGCGGATTGAGCGATGCGTAGGGGTCCTGGAATACCATCTGGATTTTTTGCCGCAGGGGACGCATTTCACGCGTTGAAAGCCGTGAAATCTCGATGCCGTCGAATTCCAGCGTGCCGCCGGAGATATCGTAAAGCCTCGCAAGGCAACGGCCCAGCGTCGACTTGCCACAACCGGATTCACCGACAAGGCCCAGTGTTTCGCCCGGCATGATCGACAGCGAAACATTGTCGACCGCGTGCACCGTGCGCACGCCCTGTTTTGAAAAACGGGTGCCAACCGTAAAACGCTTTGACACGTTGGTGGCCTGGTAAAGAGGCGGAAAGGTCATTGCGGTTGGTCCAGAAAGCAGGCGGCTTGATGGGCTGTGCCGGTGAGTTCAGGTTTTCCTTCGCAGGCCGCGAATTTTTTCGGACAGCGCGGACTGAACGTGCAGCCTTTAGGCAGGTCAAACAGCGACGGCGGTGCCCCTGAAATTGAACGCAGGCGGTGCGGCCTCGCACCTTCCAGTGGCGGAATTGAATCGAGCAAGGCCCTTGTGTAGGGATGGCGCGGCCGCCTGAAAATATCGGCATTGCTGCCGCGTTCAACGATGCGGCCCGCATACATCACCATGATGCGATCGGCGAGTTCGGCCATGACGCCAAGGTCATGGGTGATGAACACAATGGCCGAGCGATGGGATTTCTGCAGCCGCTTGATGAGATCGAGAATTTGTGCCTGCACGGTTACGTCAAGTGCTGTGGTTGGTTCATCAGCGACCAGCAGTGCCGGATTGCACGACAGGGCCATGGCAATCACCGCGCGCTGGCGCATGCCGCCAGACAATTGGTGCGGATAGCGGTGCACGGCTTCGTCGGGCTTTGGAATGTTGACTTCATGCAGCAAGTCAACCGCCCGCTGCCAGGCCTGCGCCTTGCTGATGTTGCTGTGGGTGAGAATCTGTTCTGCAATCTGGAAGCCAATTGTGTAGACCGGCGTCAAGGCCGTCATCGGGTCCTGGAAAATCATGGCGATTTCCCGGCCCCGCAACTTGCGCAATTGCCGTTGCGGAAGGCCCACAAGTTCTTTGCCGCGATAGAGGATCGAGCCTTTGATGACGGCGTTGGGATCGGTGATGAGGCCCATGACAGCCAGAAGTGTCACGGTTTTCCCGGAACCCGATTCACCGACAACGCCGAGGATCTCGCCTTCATTGACATCAAAGGACACGCCGTCAATGGCCCGCGCCAGGCCCTGTTCGGTGCGGAATGAGACCTTGAGATCGCGGACCTGCAAAATCATGTGGTGCGCACCCGGGGATCGAGGAAAATGTAGATGACGTCGACGATGGCGTTGGCGAGGACCACAAAGAACGAGGCGTAGAGCACGGTGGTCATGATGATCGGCAGGTCAAGGTTGAGCAACGCGTCATAGGTCAGCTTGCCCACACCTTGCAGGCCGAAAACAACTTCAGTGAGCAGGGCCGAGCCACCAACCAAAACGCCGAAATCGAGGCCAAAGAGCGTGACAAATGAAATGAGCGAGGTGCGCAACGCATGGCGCAGAAGGATGCGGGTTTCGGAAAGGCCCTTGGCCCTCGCCGTGCGGATATAATCTTCCTGCAATGCCTCGACGATGCTGGCCCGGAGCACGCGGCCATAGAGGCCAATGTAGAGGATCGCCAGGGTGATCCACGGAATGACTAGCGTAAGAAACCAGCCCTTTGGGTCGTCGGTGAAATTCTTGTAGCCGAGCGGCGGCACCCAGGAGAACAGCCAGGTGTCGTGGAACCGGCTCTGGGTGATGAGGCTCATCACTTCCCCCAGCCAGTAGACGGGCATTGAAATTCCGATAAGGCCGAGGATCATCAAAACCTTGTCGAGCCACGTTCCCCGGTATGCCGCTGCCGCAACACCGATGATGATGCTGAAGACCACCCAGAGCACGGCCGCGCCGATGACCAGCGAAAGTGTCACGGGAATGGTGTCCAGAACCGCGGGCACAACTTTCCAGCCGCGGTTGACAAAGGATGTGAGGTCTCCAGAGATGAATATCTTCTTCATCATGATGGCGTATTGGACATAAAATGGCTGGTCGAAACCAAAACTCCTGCGCACCGCTTCGAGGACTTCCGGCGATGCATTGCGGCCGGCAATGCGAGCCGCAGGATCAACACCCGGTGTGGCAAAGAAAATCAGGAATACAAGAACACTGATGCCAAACATGACAAACAGCATCTGGCCCACGCGCTGCACGATTGCGAGGATCATCAATCGTGCCCGAGCTTGATCTTGGAGCGCGGATCGAGGGCATCACGCAGGCCGTCTCCCAGAATGTTCAGGGCCAGCACCGTGGCCGCAATGGCAATGCCGGGTGCGAGCGCCACCATGGGACGCGAATAAAGAAGGCCCTGGCCATCCTGGATGATGGTGCCCCAGCTGGCATCCGGGGGCTGCACGCCGATTGAGAGAAACGACAGTGCCGATTCCGTCAGCATGTTGAGCGCCATCATGATGGGCACGAAGACGATCAGCGTGGTGGTGACATTGGGCAGGATGTCCCTGACGAGTATGCGGTGGCTTGGCGCACCCAGGCTGATTGATGCCAGCACAAATTCGCTTTTTCGCAACGACAGCACTTGGCCGCGAATGGGCCTCGCAACGTAGGGAACATAGACCACCCCAATGATGAAAATGGGCAGCCACAGGCTGCTCGAGTCAATGGTAATCGGACCAATGTGGATGCCCTGGTGGAGCAGCACAATGGAAAGCGAGATGGCGAGAAGATAAATCGGGAAGGCCCAGAGAATGTCAAGAATGCGCGACAGCACCATATCGGCAACACCGCCAAAAAAACCCGCCACCATTCCAATGACGGTGCCGGCCAAAAGTGTGAATGCTGTTGCTGCACCGGCAATGGTCAGTGAATTCAGGCCGCCATAGAGCAGGCGCGCCATGACATCGCGGCCCTGGTTGTCGGCCCCGAGAAAATAGCTGCCGAACTTCCACGTGGGGCCGATGGGATTGTAGCCAAGGCCCAATCCTTCCGTCGATTGCTCCATGACGGGAATTTGTTGCCCGCCAATCATCACTGTTGCATCAAGCGTGGAACGGAATGGCTCAACGCCTGCCCAGATTGCATAGGCTGGCGCCAGCAAACAACAAGACAGGATCAATGCGAAGACAATAAGCGCCACGATTGCCGCGCGGTCATGCGCCAAACGGCGAAAGGCCGTGGCCCAGGGACCACGGCTCTTGTGCTTGAGAACGAGTGTTCCAGTCGACACTGGCCGGGGCCTATTGCACCCAGGACTGAGTCACCATCCAATAGTACTGGAAGTTGAACTGGAAATTGCCGACACGCTTTGAAACGAAGTCAAGGTGTTTGGGTGTGAACAAGGCGGCAGCCGGAGACTGGTCAGTCACAGCCTGGTCAATCTCGGCCCACATCTTGTTGGAAGCTTCGGGATCGGTGACGCCCAATGCCAGCGCCGCATCCATCTTTGCCTGAATGTCCTTGTCGCAGAACCCGGCAATGTTGATCGAGCTGTCGGATCCTTCGGTGAAGCTTGAGCAACCAAAGAGGATGTTCAAAAAGTCCGAAGCCGCCGGATAGTCCTGATACCATTGGGTCACCGACATCTGCACCTTGTTGTTGGTGTTCTGGATATAGGTGAATTGAATGTTGGTTGAGATCGGCTTGACTTCGGCGACATAGCCCAGGTCATTCAGAACTGTTTGCAGATAGGTACCAATGGCTTTCGGCACGGCCTTGTCTTCGACAATCACCTGGACCTTTTGGCCCTTCGTGCCGGATTCTTCGACCAGTTGCTTGGCTTTTTCCATGTCAGGTGCCGACCACTTGGGGCCTGGGTCCTTGGTGTAGGGGCAATAGTCAACGTGGCCGGGGAAGCCCGGCGGCAGAACCTGGCAGACAGGTGCGGCAAGCACCGGACCACCGAACAAGTTGACCAGCGCTTTGCGGTCAAGGGCATAATTCACGGCCTGGCGCGCCTTGATGTTGTCGAATGGCGCAAGCCTGGTGTTCATCGGCAGGTACCACCAGGCTGTGAGCGGTGTCACAAACACCTGGTCCTTGTTTTTGGTGCCGATTTCCGCAAGGCGGTCAGCTGGCGGCTCATCAAACATCCAGTCGGCCTCGCCGTTTTGAACGGCTGTCACCTGCGCTTCCTGGGTGATGCCGAAATCATATTGCACCACATCGGGATAGCCATCTGGCTGTGCTGCCTCGCTCCACATTTTGAAATGCGGGTTGCGCGACATGGTCATGCCCTTGTTCGGGTCATAGGCCGAAATGAAATATGCGCCTGTGCCCGGCAGGGGATTTGTCCCCGCATCTTCGGTGGGCGATTCCGCGGGCACAATTGCCGCATGGGGAAGGGCAAGCTTGTCGAAGATTTCCGCATCAGCACGGACCAGGTTGATTGTTACGGTGCCGGCGGCCTCGTCGCCAACCACGCCGCCTTCGAGCGTACAGGTTTTGGGTTCGGCGATGCACTTGTCAGCACCGACAATCACCGAATAGAATCCACCCGCCGTCGGGCTTGAAACCTTGAATATGCGTTGCAGCGAAGCAACCACGTCCTTGACACCGAGTTCCTTGCCGTTGGAGAACATGATGCCTTTGCGGATCTTGAACACATAGGTCTTGCCATCGTTGGTGGCCTCGGGAATTTCCTCGGCAATATTGGCGACTTTCTTGAAGCCATCGGCACCTGCCGCCTTCTGGAAGCCAATAAGGCCGTCATAGAGCGACTGGTAGATCTGCCAGTATTGCAGGGTGTAGTTGATGTGCGGATCAATGGAACCGGCGGCCGAGCCTGCGACCAGGCGCATCGTGCCGCCGCGGTGTTCCTTCATGTATTCAGCCGACGCCGGAGCCGTTGCGGCCCAGGCCATGAGTGCCGATGCGACACTCGCCAACAGAAGTTTTTTCATGTGTTCGTTCTCCCTTTAACTTTTGTCATTGGCATTGAGAAAATCCCCAACGCGTTTCATGCAATCGTCTTGCTCTTCCACATGTGGCATATGACTTGATTGCGGAAAGACATGCCAGTTGGAACCCTTGATGGTGTCCTTGAACGGCTGCACACAGGCGCGCGTCGCCTCATCATAGTGGCCGGAGATGATGAAGGTCGGCACGTTGATCTTGTGCAGTTCCGGAATGATGTTCCAGTTTTTCAATGTCCCGATCACGAAAAATTCGTTTGGCCCGTTCATCACATTGTAAACCGTTGGATTGCGCGCGATCTGGTCAAAGCTTGCCGTAACTTCCGGCGGGAACGGCACGACACGACAGACATGGCGTTCATAGACCCACTTCGTCGCCTTCAGGTATTCGGGGTTGGCATAGTCGCCCGTCTTCTCATGTTGGTTCAGCGTATCCTGAATGGCTTGCGGCATCTCCTGGCGCTGCCGCATGGCCTCGCTCACGAACAGTTCCATCGACGCTGGCGAATTGGCGATGGTCAGGGATTTCAAGCCCTTTGGCCTGCGCACGCCATATTCCGCAGCCAGCATGCCGCCCCAGCTTTGGCCAAGCACGTGGAAGCCCTTGCGCTGTCCCAGTTGGTCGACGAGATTGTCTAATTCATCGACAAAAAGTTGCGGCGTCCAAAAGTCACCGCCCTTGTCCGGCAGCAAGGTGGAATTGCCGCAGCCCAGTTGATCATAATGAATGACGGCGCGCCCGTCGTTTGCCAGCAACTTGTAGGCATCGATGTAATTGTGGCCAGCCCCCGGCCCGCCATGCAGCAGGAACAGCGGCGGCTTTTTCGCGGCAAGATCGCCCGTGATACGATACCAGGTTTCGTGAACGCCGAATTTTGCACGACCTTCGGTCTGTTTTGGTGCGGGCAAGTTTCGCCTCGTTTCTTCCCTGAGGGGCGGGAACCTATCGCGGCATTTGGGCACTGGCAATCGTCTTTGGGTGATTGACAGGGTTGCGGCAGCGCGCCAGCTTCGCAACATGAAGTGCACCCACACCATTCACGATTCCACCTGCCATCTCGGCTGGAACAATGCAAACACACCCGCAATCCGCGTAAAACCGGGTGAAACGATTGAGTTTCACACGCAGGATGCAAGCGGAGGCCAGCTCAATGCCAAATCAACTCTTGGTGATCTTGCGGCGCTCGATTTTGGCAAAGTAAACCCGGTCACCGGGCCGGTTTATGTTGACGGCGCAGAGCCTGGTGATGCGATCAAGGTTACGCTTCTGGAGTTTGGCCCGTCAGGTTGGGGTTGGACTGCCAATATTCCGGGTTTCGGTCTGCTGGCTGACCAGTTCAAGGATCCCGCACTGCACATATGGAAATATGACGCAATTTCAATGACCCCGGCGCTTTATGGTCCCGGCGGCCGCGTTCCATTGAAGCCTTTTTGCGGCACCATCGGGCTTGCACCGGCCGAAGCCGGCCTGCACTCCATCGTGCCACCGCGTCGGGTGGGCGGCAATCTCGATATCCGGGATCTCAGTACCGGCACTGAACTTTTTCTCCCGGTTGAAGTGGCGGGCGGGTTGTTCAGCCTCGGCGATACCCATGCCGCGCAAGGTGACGGCGAAGTCTGTGGCACGGCAATCGAAAGTCCGTGTACTGTGGCTGCAAAGCTTGAGCTTGTGAAAGACGCCAATCTCGCCTTCCCGCGTTTCACCACGCCAGGGCCGGTCACGAGGCATCTTGATGCCAAAGGTTATGAAGTCACCACGGGCATCGGGCCTGACTTGATGCAGAATGCCCGCGATGCGGTTTCCGGAATGATTGATCTTTTATCGTCACGCCATGGAATGAACGCTGTCGACGCTTACATGCTGTGTTCGGTGTGCGGGGATCTGCGGATCAACGAAATTGTCGACATGCCGAATTGGGTCGTGTCATTTTATTTCCCCCGGGTGGTCCTGGAATAGATTGCGCAGGTTTCCGGCGTTGCTGTATTGGCAAATCATTGGCGCACCCGACAGGATTCGAACCTGTGACCTCTGCCTTCGGAGGGCGAGGGCGATCTGTTCTGGCAACCAACAATACCCACCATGAACCCCATTTGTCAGCTATTTGCTACGCTGACCTCTGCCAAATCCATGTCGCCGAATTTGGCTTTCCACTTGTAAATGCTCGCATCGCTGAAGCCGTGTCAGTTGTCGATTCTCGGTCTGGTTCGTAAACCAGCCTCCCACTACCCCGCCCACGAAGGCGAGGAGGGGTGTGCGAATTGCCGCACCAATGGTGAGCCTTCATCATGTCGAGTTCTCCGGTTTCGAAACGTTTGGCTTAGGTGCAGCGTCCAGCCCCTACCGGGCCGAAATCTCGCGGTGCATAAAGAATGCGACGGACGTCTGATTACAGCACGAAATCCACCGCCGTCAGGGTTTTCAATCCGCTGAGTTCGATCTGGAAATCGGCCCGGGCGTCACCGTTGACATCGCCATAGATAATGGTCTTGTCGTTTGCGGTGCCCGCAACATCATAACGTTTATAGATGAGGTCGCGGGCCGTGTGGGTGAAGTTGACTGCGCCGAGGAAGCGGAAGGCCTGGTTGCCAGCAAGGCCTGTGTTGGCGTCGATTGCTGAAATGTCGATCTTGTCCACACCCGGCGCGAAGTCTGTGATGATGTCGCGGTGACCCGCCCCCGATAGCGCCCCCATGGTGGTGTTGTTGATGTAGCCGGAATAGCCCGCCCCGGAATCCGAAAGCGCATTGAAAACGAATGTGTCGGCACCGGGCCCGCCGGTCATTCGGTCAACGCCTGCCCCGCCATTGAGAAT
>JANNFZ010000494.1:0-1537 GCA_031380375.1 Hyphomicrobiales bacterium | reverse complement strand
CCCGCCGCCTCTTCCGCCGCCGACCGGTTCGACAAGGCGATAAGCCCCTCAATTGCGTCAAAAACCTGGGCCCGCTGCGGATTGAGGCAATCAAGGACACCAGCCTTCACCAGGCTTTCAAGGGCCCGGCGGTTGATCGTTTGACTGTCCAGCCGCCTCGCAAAGTTGCCGAGCGAGGTGAAGGGGCCATTGGCTTCCCTTTCCCTGACCAACAATTGCATGGCTCCCGCTCCGACATTTTTGAGAGCCGACAGCGCATAGACAATTGTGCCGTCACGGACTGAAAAATCAACTTGGCTTTCATTGACGGAAGGTGCCACGACGCGAATGCCAACACGTTGCGCTTCCTGTTTGAACTGCATCAGCTTGTCTGTGTTGCCGGCATCGAGCGACATGGAGGCCGCCAGAAACTCCACCGGATAATTGGCCTTAAGGTAAGCCGTCTGGTAGCTGATGAAGGCATAGGGTGCCGAGTGTGACTTGTTGAACCCATATTCGGCAAACTTGGCGCAGGCATCGAACACCTCAATGGCCAACGCCTGCTCAATGCCCCGGGCAATGGCACCGTTGATGAAACGCTGGCTTTGCGCATCCATTTCGGATTTGATCTTCTTGCCCATGGCACGGCGCAAGAGATCAGCCTCGGCCAGCGTATAGCCAGCCATGTCCTTGGCCACCTGCTGCACCTGTTCCTGGTAGGTGATGACGCCAAACGTGTCTTTGAGGATCGGCTCAAGGACAGGATGGAGGTATTGCACGGGCTCGCGTCCCAGTTTGCGCGCGCAATAAATGGGAATTTGCGCCATGGGACCTGGACGATAGAGGGCGACGAGTGCGATCAGGTCCTCGAAACGGTCGGCCCGCATGGCGCGCACGGCGTCGCGCATGCCAGCACTTTCCAGCTGGAACACCCCAACCGTTTCGCCAAGCGCCAGCATTTCGTAGGTCTTCACGTCATCAAGCGGAATCTTCCCGGCATCGAAATCTGGCACCCTGCGGCGGATCATCTTCTGCGCCCTGTCGATGACCGTGAGGGTCTTGAGCCCAAGGAAGTCGAACTTCACAAGCCCCGCCTTCTCGGCATATTTCATGTTGAACTGCGTGGCCGGAAGGCCCGAGCGCGGATCGCGATAGAGCGGCACAAGTTGTTCCAGTGGCCGGTCACCAATGACGATGCCCGCCGCATGGGTGGAGGCATTGCGGTAGAGGCCCTCAAGCTTCAGCGCGATGCTGAACAGGCGCTTGACCAGCGGGTCCCGGTCACGCTCCTCCTGCAACCGTGGTTCCCCGTCGATGGCCTCTTGCAGGGTCACGGGCTTTGCCGGATTCATCGGAATCATTTTCGACAGGCGGTCGACCTGGCCATAGGGCATCTGCAAGACGCGGCCCACATCGCGCGTCACCATGCGGGCCTGCAATTTGCCAAAGGTGATGATTTGCGCCACCGTGTCCTTCCCATAGCGGCCTTGCACATAGTTGATAACTTCATCGCGGCGCACCTGGCAAAAATCAAAGTCAAATTCCGGCATGGACACGC
>JANNFZ010000465.1:0-4027 GCA_031380375.1 Hyphomicrobiales bacterium | reverse complement strand
GCCGCAAACTGCCGGTGACAACGCTGCTTTACGCGCTCGGCATGCATGGCGAGGAAATCATCCACACCTTCTACAAGTCAGTGACCCACGCGCAGACCAAGGACGGCTGGAAGATTCCGTTTGCGCCCGACCGCTTCAAGGGCATCAAGCCGACGGTTGACTTGGTTGATGCCAAGACGGGCCAAGTGGTCGTCGTGGCTGGTACCAAGATCACGCCGCGCCTTGCCAAAAAAATCGCCGACGACGGCACCAAGGACTTGCTGCTGAAGGACGAAGAACTGATCGGCCAGTACCTGGCCGACGAGTTGGTAAACAAGGACACTGGTGAAATCTACGGTGAAGCGGGCGAAGAGCTCACGGAAAAGTCGCTTCAGGCCCTGAAGGAGCATGGCTTCAAGTCACTGAACCTGCTCGACATCGACCACATCAACACCGGTGCCTACATCCGCAACACGCTGAAGGCCGACAAGGTCGAAAGCTATGAACAGGCGCTCGTGGAAATCTACCGCGTCATGCGTCCCGGCGAACCGCCGACGCGCGAAGGCGCGGAAGCGTTGTTCAACGGCTTGTTCTTTGACCAGGAGCGCTATGACCTCTCGGCCGTGGGCCGCGTGAAGATGAACATGCGTCTTGAGCTCAATGTCGCCGACAACATGCGCGTGTTGCGCAAGGAAGACATTATTGAAGTCATCAAGGTGCTGCATAACCTCCGTGACTCCAAGGGCGATGTCGATGACATCGACCATCTCGGCAACCGCCGTGTGCGCTCGGTTGGCGAGCTCATGGAGAACCAGTACCGTCTCGGCCTTGTGCGCATGGAGCGGGCCATCAAGGAGCGCCTGTCGTCGGTTGATATCGACACGGTGATGCCGCATGACCTGATCAACGCCAAGCCCGCAGCGGCGGCGGTGCGTGAGTTCTTTGGCTCATCACAGCTTTCGCAGTTTATGGACCAGACCAACCCGCTTTCGGAAATCACACACAAGCGCCGACTCTCGGCCCTTGGCCCCGGTGGTCTGACGCGCGAGCGCGCGGGCTTTGAAGTGCGCGACGTGCATCCCACCCACTATGGCCGCATCTGCCCGATTGAAACGCCTGAGGGACCAAACATCGGCCTCATCAACTCACTGGCAACCTATGCCCGTGTGAACAAATATGGCTTCATCGAGACGCCTTACCGCAAAGTGACCAATGGCAAAGTGACCGACGAGGTCA
This sequence comes from Hyphomicrobiales bacterium, assembly GCA_031380375.1. Classification (GTDB taxonomy): domain Bacteria; phylum Pseudomonadota; class Alphaproteobacteria; order Rhizobiales; family Aestuariivirgaceae; genus Aestuariivirga. The sequence continues at coordinate 2,812 of JANNFZ010000465.1, read as the reverse complement.
AGTATCTCTCGGCCATCGAGGAAAACAAGTATTCCATCGGCCAGGCCAATGTCGCCCTGTCTAAGGACGGCAAGTTCTCCGACGATCTGGTGATCGTGCGCCATCATGGCGACGTGTTGCAGGTGACACCCGACAAGGTCGATTTCATCGACGTTTCACCAAAGCAGATCGTTTCGGTGGCGGCGGCGCTCATTCCCTTCCTTGAGAACGACGACGCCAACCGTGCCCTCATGGGTTCGAACATGCAGCGCCAGGCTGTGCCGTTGGTGCGGTCTGCCGCACCTTTCGTGGGCACCGGCATGGAATCGGTTGTGGCCCGCGATTCAGGTGCTGCCATCACGGCGCGCCGTTCCGGCATTGTCGACCAGGTGGACGCCAAGCGCATCGTCATTCGCGCCACGGAAGAAACCGATCCGACAAAGCCCGGCGTTGACATCTACACTCTGTCGAAGTTCCAACGTTCCAACCAATCGACCTGCATCAACCAGCGTCCGCTGGTGCGTGTCGGCGACGTGATTGGGGCCGGTGACATTGTTGCCGATGGTCCCTCAACCGAACTCGGTGATCTCGCCCTCGGCCAGAATGTGCTCGTCGCCTTCATGCCATGGAACGGTTACAACTTCGAAGACTCGATCCTGCTCTCCGAGCGCATTGTGAAGGATGATGTGTTCACCTCCATCCACATCGAGGAATTCGATGTGATGGCGCGAGACACAAAGCTCGGACCCGAGGAAATCACCCGCGATATTCCAAACGTCGGTGAAGAATCCCTGCGCAATCTTGACGAGGCAGGCATTGTCTATATCGGCGCCGAAGTGAAGCCCGGTGACATTCTCTGCGGCAAGATCACGCCGAAGGGCGAAAGCCCGATGACGCCGGAAGAAAAGCTCCTGCGCGCCATCTTCGGCGAAAAGGCCTCGGATGTGCGTGACACGTCGTTGAAGCTTCCACCCGGCGTTTCCGGCACGGTGGTGGAAGTCCGCGTTTTCAACCGCCACGGTGTGGACAAGGACGAACGTGCCATCGCCATCGAACGCGAGGAAATCGAGCGTCTCGCCAAGGACCGCGACGACGAAATGACCATCCTTGACCGCAACTCCTATGGTCGCCTCAAGGATTTCCTCTTGGGCAAGGTCGCAACTTCCGGACCCAAGGGCCACAAGCTCGACGGCAAGATCACCAATGCGCAGATGGAAGACATTCCGCGCTCGCAGTGGTGGAACATTGCGCTTGGCAACGACAAGGCCATGGCCGAACTCGAAGCCATGAAGGTTCAATATGACGAGTCCAAGAAGGGTCTTGAAAACCGCTTCATGGACAAAGTCGAGAAATTGCAGCGTGGCGATGAACTGCCGCCCGGCGTCATGAAGATGGTCAAGGTTTTCGTGGCCGTGAAGCGTAAAATCCAGCCCGGCGACAAAATGGCAGGCCGCCACGGCAACAAGGGTGTTGTCAGCCGCATCGTACCGCAGGAAGACATGCCATACCTTGAGGACGGCACACCGGTTGATATCGTGCTGAACCCGCTGGGCGTGCCTTCGCGCATGAATGTCGGACAGATCCTTGAAACCCATCTGGGTTGGGCCTGTGCCGGCATGGGCAAGAAGATCGGCCAGATGCTGGAAGTCTACCGCGACACGCAGAAGGTGAAGCCGGTGCGTGAAGGTCTCTTTGCCATTTATGGCAAGAATGCCGAAATTGACGCGCTTGATGACAGTCAGATCATTGAATTTGCCGACGGCTTGAAGCGCGGTGTGCCAATTGCCACGCCGGTGTTTGATGGTGCCAACGAGGAAGACATCGCCAAGATGTTGACCGATGCAGGGCTTTCAACTTCCGGCCAGATTGAACTCTTTGACGGCAAGACCGGCGAGAAGTTCGATCGCAAGGTGACCGTTGGCTACATTTACATGCTCAAGCTCCATCATCTTGTGGATGACAAGATCCACGCCCGTTCCATCGGCCCGTACTCACTCGTCACCCAGCAGCCGCTAGGTGGCAAGGCACAGTTCGGCGGACAGCGGTTTGGCGAAATGGAAGTCTGGGCACTCGAAGCCTATGGTGCTGCCTACACGTTGCAGGAAATGCTCACCGTCAAGTCGGATGACGTTGCCGGCCGCACCAAGGTTTATGAAGCCATTGTGCGTGGCGATGACGCTTTCGAAACGGGAATTCCGGAAAGCTTTAACGTGCTTGTGAAGGAAATGCGTTCGCTTGGCCTCAATGTCGAATTGCAAAGCGGTCAGGCGGCACTTGCCGCCCCTCCGCCAGCGCAAGCCGCCGAGTAGGCCATCTGAACAAGTTGTGTTTGAACTAGCAAAATGAGAGAGCGGGCAATCCGCTCAAAAGGAGATAGAGACACCATGAACCAAGAGGTCATGAACGTCTTCAACCCGGCGGTGCCGGTGCAGGCCTTCGATCAAATCCGCATCTCGATTGCGAGCCCGGAAAAAATCCTGTCGTGGTCTTTCGGCGAAATCAAGAAGCCGGAAACCATCAACTACCGCACCTTCAAGCCCGAACGTGACGGCTTGTTCTGTGCGCGCATTTTCGGACCTGTGAAGGACTATGAATGCCTGTGCGGCAAGTACAAGCGCATGAAGTACAAGGGCATCATCTGCGAAAAGTGCGGCGTTGAAGTCACGCTGTCGAAGGTCCGGCGCGAGCGCATGGGTCCTATCGAATTGGCGGCCCCCGTTGCCCACATCTGGTTCCTCAAATCAGTGCCGAGCCGCATTTCCACGCTGCTCGACATGACGCTGAAGGATGTGGAGCGCATTCTCTACTTCGAAAATTACATCGTCACTGAACC
>JANNFZ010000431.1:0-3138 GCA_031380375.1 Hyphomicrobiales bacterium | reverse complement strand
CGAGCTGGCCGAAACGCCAAAAGCAATAGGCCGGGGCTTCCCCCGGGCATTTCCTAAACGATGCATCTTGGGGTTTAATGCCCGGCCAAGACTGCAAACAGCAGCAGTGCAACGATGTTGGTGATCTTGATCCGAGTCTACTCAAAAAACTCTTCGTCAATCTTCTTCATTTCGAAAGTCTCTTCGACGCGACATCCGACATTGAACCGGATCATCAGTTTCGTCAGGTCGCGGCCGTCGATCAATACAATGCGCTTTCCCAGTTTTTCAGCCGTTTCTGTCGCTGCTTTCGTGAACGATGAAGTCGTGACAAAAAGGCCTTTGCTGGCCTTGTGCATATCCAAACTGCCAAAGAAATCCCGGATATCGCCTGGCCCGACGGTCAGGTCTTCATTGTAGCGCTTGGCTTGTACATAGACCCTGTCAAGTCCGAGCGTGTCCTGATCGATGACGCCGTCAACGCCATTGTCACCCGAGCGGCCAATGGCCCTGCCCGCTTGCGCCAGCGTTCCACCGTAGCCCATTGCAAGCAAAAGCTGGACGACAACGCGTTCGAAAAATGCCGGTTTGGAAACCCGAAGGCGTTCGAGTATGTCATTGCCAAGTGTGGCGTTTAGTACACGATTTGCACCGCGCATGATCTCATCCGGTGTTTCATCGCCGAGTTCCACACTGCTACTGTCATCCGCAGCGATACTGGCGTCGTCCTTTTCCTGTGCTTTCTCACGTGCTGCCATGAATGCAGGAATTTGTTTGAGGTAGTTGATGTCAATCCGTTTTACGCCACTCTTGAGCACTTCCTTTCCGTGTTCAGTTGCCGTGAAAAAAGCGCGGCGTTCTGATTTTACAAGACCGGCTTGCTTGAGATAAGTTTTGGCCCAGCTAATTCGGTCATAGAAAGTGGTCTTGGTTCCACTCGGAACAAGCAGCTCGAGGTCTGCTTCACTCAAGCCGAGGTCCTGTGCCACAGCGTTCGAAATATCGTTGATGCGGACCTCACCGTGCTGCGAGTGTTTCAGAACTGGCAACATGAAGTCTTGAAAACTTGGGACCGGCATTGTGTGTACTCTCGTTGTCCGTCGGAAATGCAGGCTACATCAAGTCCTGCATTTGACGAAAAGCAAAAAGCCGAAGCAGTTTCCTGCCCGGCTTTGAGTGAGTTGATTGTGGCCCCACCCCTGCCCCTCCCCAAGGATTGGGGGGGGGTGAGAGTTAGCTCACCCCTGCCCGCTTTGCGGGGAGGGGCTGGGGGTGGGGTTTTAACTTAATGCCCGGCCAAAACCGCCAACAGCAGCAGTGCCACAATGTTGGTGATCTTGATCATCGGGTTGACGGCGGGACCCGCCGTGTCCTTGTAGGGATCGCCGACGGTGTCGCCTGTCACGCTCGCCTTGTGGGCGTCGGAGCCCTTCAAATGCTTGACACCCTTTGAATCGACGAAGCCGTCTTCGAAGGATTTCTTGGCATTGTCCCATGCTCCACCACCCGCCGTCATCGAGATGGCGACGAACAGGCCAGTGACGATCACACCCATCAGCATGGCACCGACCGCCGCAAAAGCTTGCGCCTGGCCAGCGATGAAGTTGATCACCACATAGACAACGATCGGCGACAGCACCGGCAGCAGGGAAGGTAAAATCATTTCCTTGATGGCGGCCTTGGTGAGGAGGTCAACGGCCCTTGCATAGTCGGGCTTCGAAGTGCCCTTCATGATGCCGGGGTCTTCCCGGAACTGGCGGCGCACTTCCACCACCACGGCTTGCGCTGCACGGCCAACGGCCGTCATCGACATACCGCCAAACAGATAAGGCAGCAAGCCACCAAACAGCAGACCGACGACCACATAAGGCGACGACAAATCGAAGCTCACGGGGACGTCGGGGAAGAAGGTTTTCAGATCTTGCGTATAGGCGGCAAAGAGCACCAGCGCGCCCAAGCCCGCCGAACCAATGGCATAGCCTTTGGTCACGGCTTTGGTGGTGTTGCCGACCGCATCAAGCGCGTCGGTATTGTGGCGCACTTCCTTGGGCAGGCCTGCCATTTCGGCAATGCCGCCTGCGTTGTCGGTGACGGGACCAAAGGCATCAAGCGCCACGATCATGCCGGCGAGTGCCAACATGGTGGTGACGGCGACGGCAATGCCGAACAAGCCAGCAAGGTTGAAGGTCACGAGAATGCCGACGATGATGATGAGGGCCGGCACCGCCGTTGCTTCCATCGAAACCGCAAGCCCCTGGATCACGTTGGTGCCGTGACCGGTGATTGACGCTTCGGCGATGGAGTTGACGGGGCGCTTGCCCGTGGCTGTGTAATATTCGGTGATCCAGACGATGCCCGCCGTGATCAAGAGGCCGGTGATGCCGCAACCAAACAGCGCCAAGGGCGTGTAACCGCCGAGGTCCACCGACATGCTGCCAAACACCAGGTTGATGACGGGATAGAGCGCCACAAGCGACAGGACACCCGTAGCGAATACGCCCTTGTAAAGTGCTCCCATGATATTGTTGCTGGGGCCGAGCTTTACGAAATAAGTGCCGATGATCGAGGTGATGACGCAAGCGCCGCCGATGGCCAGCGGCAAAATCATGCCGGCAAGCTTGTATGCTTCCGGCAAAGCAATTGCTGCCAGAACCATGGTGGCAACAGTTGTCACCACATAGGTTTCAAAAAGATCAGCCGCCATGCCGGCGCAATCGCCGACGTTGTCGCCGACATTGTCGGCGATGGTTGCAGGGTTGCGTGGATCATCTTCGGGAATGCCGGCTTCGACCTTGCCGACCATGTCGCCGCCGACATCCGCACCCTTGGTGAAGATGCCGCCGCCGAGACGGGCGAAAATCGAAATCAACGAAGCGCCGAATGAAAGTGCGATCAGCGCATCAATCACCGTGCGGCTTGTGGGCTCCAGCCCAAGCGATCCCGTGAGGAAGCCGAAGTAAAGGACAACGCCGAGAAGGCCGAGGCCCGCCACGAGTAGTCCCGTTACAGCACCCGCCTTGAAGGCCAAGTCCAACCCACCAGCCAGACCCTTGGAGCCCGGTTGCGTTGCCGCTTGTGCGACACGTACGTTGGAGCGCACCGACACGTTCATGCCGATGAAACCAGCTGCACCCGAAAGGATGGCCCCGATGGCAAAAC
>JANNFZ010000422.1:0-2388 GCA_031380375.1 Hyphomicrobiales bacterium | reverse complement strand
GGTTGCCCTGGTTGCCGGTGAGGGTGGCATTGACAGCAAATTGGCTGCCGACGGCAGTGCCCGTTGAGTCATACTGCTGGCCGACAATGTCGGTCGTGCCAGAAACTGATTTTTGCCAGAACACAACGAAGTTGCCGTTGGTCAAGTTGACCACTGCCGTCTGGGGCTGGTCGACGTTAGCGCCTGAGTCGATGACGATGGGTGTCACGCTTGGCGCGCCCGCTGCGGAATTCAGGAACCGCATTGTTAGCGCATCGCTGCCAGCACCTGAGTCTGCGCTTACGATGACAAAAGTGCCATCAGAAAGCATGTGCATATTGGCATAGTTTTCGTTCGCTGGGGTCGCAACCGTGGTTGGACTACCAACGAGGGTGGCGACAGTGCCATCGACAGTAAAGGAGCGGCTGACGACTTCGCCAACCGAACTAACGTCGGTCTTATAGGTGATGGCAAATCCACCGACAGAGTTCAATGAAAGGTCAACCTGTCCTGTGCCGACAGTAGTTCCGACAATTGTTTCCGTACCCCAAAGACCATCCGCAGTCATGATGCGGTAGGAAATGCGGTTGAGGTTTGCATCATGCCAGGCAACGACCATCGCGCCGTTTGCGAGCATCAGCGACACGGGGGCCGTCTGGTCGCCGGTCAGCGAGGTGTTGACATTGAATTGAGCGCTTGAAACGATAGGCATAGGGTCGGTCTCCTCCAAGTTGATGGATGAGACCTAACGGAGCAGCATCTAAGCATTCCTTAATCGCGCCCCTAAAAGGCCGTATTGCAGGGCTGAGTGCAATTTCTGGCTGACCAGTTCTGAAGACACCCGCGATAATTTAGGTCGAATTTGAATGAGTTGTGTTGCAGCGCTGCTTGCCTGCACAGACTGGTTTCAGGAAAATTATGCGCTGGCCTTCTGGCACTCAACAAATCGTGTTCTTGTGAGACGCATGTTGGTGACGGGCACGTCTATGCCCTGGGCCTTGCTGAAGGCCAGGCAGGCACCCACATCTTCAAAACCCACCCGCCGCAGGATCTTGCCTGAGGCTGGATTGTCATCGAAGTAACAGGCGACCATTGCTTCAAGTGCGCTTTTCGCGAAAGCGTGGGTGACCAGTGCATCCGCTGCTTCCGTCGCATAGCCTTGCCCCCAGAACGGAACCGACAGCCAATAGCCAAGTTCGCTGTTCTGTTTTGCTTCGCTGTATTCATGGCTGATGATGCCGATCAGCCCTAGGGGGTTGTCGCGCAACGTAATGGCGCGCACGGCTGACCGTTCATCAAGCGTGCCCACAAAATCCAGAAATGCCTTGGCGTCGCTCATGTGATAGGGATAGGGCACGCGCGCGAGGTTGCGGCAGACGCTGTAGTCACTGAGGCAATCGACAATGACCGCCATGTCGGCTGGCTCCAGCGGGCGCAAAGTCAGGCGTGGCGTATCAATCACCGTCATGTCGTTGCTCTAAAAACAAATCGGGGAGATGGTTGCCCATCCCCCCGTTCGAAACTTTCGAAGTGATGGCTGTTATTCAGCGGCCTTCGGCGCAATGACCGAGACAAGCTGGCGGTTGCCCTTGCTGCCGCGAAATTCCACGGTGCCGGCAACCATTGCAAAAATCGTGTGGTCACGGCCAATGCCAACACCGCTGCCCGGATGCACCTTGGTGCCGCGCTGGCGGATGATGATGTTGCCGGGGATGGCTTTCTCGCCACCAAACAGCTTGACGCCGAGACGGCGGCCCGCGGTATCACGGCCGTTGCGGGTTGAACCGCCTGCTTTTTTATGTGCCATGGTTCAATCTCCTCTTACGAACGGGCCCGGTCGGTCTTGGCGCGGGGCGGTTTGCCCGCAACCAATTCCTTGGCCTGCTCGATCCATTCTTCACGGGCCACGCGGCCCTTCTGCTTCAAATGCGCTTCAACCTTGACGACGTCATCGGGCGTCCAGGCGGCAATCGCGGCAAAAGTATTAAAGCCCAATTCCTTGAGGCCTGCTTCCATCTTTGGGCCAACGCCGCCGATAAGCGAAATGTCATCACCCGACGCAGACGCGGCGGCCACGGGGGCTGCAGCAGCAACCGGGGCTGCGGCTTTGGCTTCAACCTTGGCCTTGGCTTTCGCCGCAGGTTTGGCACCGCCCGTGAGAATCTCGGTGATTGTCACTGAGGTCAGCAATTGGCGATGGCCATTGCGGCGGCGGTAATGCTTGCGGCGGCGCTTCTTGAAAATATAGACGGTCGCCGATTTTTCCTGGGCGGCAATTTCGCCAACCACGGTGGCACCCGAAATCATGGGCGCGCCTATTTCGACAGCCGTGCCGTTGCCCACCATCAGGACACTGGTGAACTCAACCTGGTCACCGGCGGCACCTTCGAGCTTTTCGATGAGAATCTT
>JANNFZ010000391.1:0-5448 GCA_031380375.1 Hyphomicrobiales bacterium | reverse complement strand
CCTTCTCATCCTCGGTGTAACCGGCGATGCGGATGATCTCCATGCGGTCGAGCAATGCCGGCGGAATGTTGAGGGTGTTCGATGTCGTCACGAACATCACGTTCGAGAGGTCATATTCGACCTCAAGATAGTGGTCCATGAACGTGCCGTTCTGTTCCGGGTCCAACACTTCAAGAAGTGCTGCCGAAGGGTCACCACGGAAATCCATGCCCATCTTGTCGATCTCGTCGAGCAGGAAAAGCGGATTGGACTTCTTGGCCTTCTTCATCGACTGGATGATCTTGCCGGGCATGGAGCCGATATAGGTACGGCGGTGGCCGCGGATTTCAGCTTCATCACGAACCCCACCCAGCGACATGCGCACAAATTCGCGCCCCGTTGCCCGGGCTATGGATTTGCCAAGCGAGGTTTTGCCAACACCCGGCGGTCCGACGAGGCACAGAATGGGTCCGCGCATCTTGGAGGTTCTGGACTGCACAGCCAGATATTCGACAATCCGGTCCTTGACCTTTTCGAGGCCGAAGTGATCGGTATCAAGAACATTCTGGGCAAAATCCAAATCGGTCTTGACCTTGGTCTTCTGGTTCCACGGAATGTTCAAGAGCCAGTCGAGATAGTTGCGAACCACCGTGGCTTCCGCCGACATGGGGCTCATCTGGCGGAGTTTCTTCATTTCCGCTTCGGCACGCTCACGCGCTTCCTTGGAGAATTTCGTCTCCTTGATGCGCTTGTCGAGCTCGCCCATTTCGTCGCGGTCTTCGCCGCCGCTGCCGTCACCCAATTCCTTCTGAATGGCTTTCATCTGCTCATTCAGGTAATATTCGCGCTGGGTCTTTTCCATCTGGCGCTTGACTCGGCTGCGGATGCGCTTTTCAACCTGCAGCACCGAAATCTCGCCTTCCATCAGGGCAAAGGCTTTTTCCAGCCGCGCCTCAATGGTGTCGAGTTCGAGCAATGCCTGCTTGTCGGCAATCTTGATCGCCAAATGGGCGGAAATAGTGTCTGCGAGTTTTGAAAAATCAGTGATCTGGCTGAGGTTGGCCAAAACCTCCTGCGGCACCTTCTTGTTGAGCTTCACATAGCTCTCGAACTGTGCCGCCGTGCTGCGGGCAAGACCCTCGGTTTCCTTGTCGGTGGAAACCGGTGTTTCCATGGTCGTCACGCGCGCCTCGAAATAATCGGTGCGGTCGGTGAATTCCACAATGCGGGCCCGCTCGATGCCTTCCACCAGCACCTTCACAGTGCCGTCCGGCAGTTTCAAAAGCTGCATGACCTGGGCAACCGTACCCACTTCATACATGGCATCCTGGGCCGGATCATCATCACCGGCATTGCGCTGCGCCACGAGAACAATGCGCTTTTCCTCGCGCATCACTTCCTCAAGCGCCTTGATGGACTTTTCACGGCCGACAAACAACGGCACGATCATGTGCGGGAAAACCACAATGTCGCGGAGCGGCAGGACCGGGAGGACTTCCTCGGCGCCTGTGGATTTTGCGGAGTCAGCAGGTTTTTTGGCCATTGTTTTTCCTGTGCGGGGGCTGGCCCCGCTTTTCGTTTGACCCGTGAATTGCCCACAGGCCTTCTTGTTCATCGACCCGGCGCGCAACGCGCCAAGCATTGTCTCCGAGCGGCTTGTGTGACTTTTGACAGTCTCATCAAAAGTCACGCCGCTCTAGGTGGCGACGGACCTTTCGAACTTCAAGGCCGCGCGCAACGCAAGCCCGTCAGGCAGAAGCCGCCTGCACCTTGGGCATGGATTGCTTGTCGCGGTCGGCATAAATCAGCAAGGGCTTGGCGTCACCTTCCACCACTTCGCGGGAAATCACCACCTCTTCTACGCCCGCCATGCTCGGCAGATCATACATCGTATCGAGAAGGATGATTTCCATGATGGAGCGAAGCCCGCGGGCCCCGGTCTTTCTTTCGATGGCACGACGCGCAATGGCCTTCAGGGCCTCGTCCGGAATGATGAGCTTGACGCCTTCCATCTCGAACAGGCGCTGGTACTGTTTGACCAGCGCGTTCTTGGGTTCCGAGAGAATCTGCACAAGTGCCGCCTCATCAAGGTCCTCAAGCGTGGCAGTGACCGGCAGGCGGCCGACAAATTCCGGAATGAGGCCGAAGCGCAACAAGTCCTCAGGTTCCAATTCACGGAGCACGGCACCGGTGCGGCGGTCATCTGGCGAGCGCACCTGGGCCGCAAAGCCGATGCCGGTGCCCTTCGAGCGCTGGTTGATGATGCGCTCGAGTCCTGCGAAAGCACCGCCGACAATGAACAGAATATTGGTCGTATCGACCTGCAGGAATTCCTGCTGCGGATGTTTGCGGCCGCCCTGCGGCGGCACGGAAGCAACGGTGCCTTCCATGATCTTCAAGAGCGCCTGCTGCACGCCTTCGCCCGACACATCGCGGGTGATTGACGGGTTGTCAGACTTGCGGCTGATCTTGTCGATTTCGTCGATATAGACAATGCCGCGCTGGGCCCACTCGACGTTGTAGTCGGAGGCCTGGAGCAGCTTCAAAATGATGTTTTCAACGTCTTCGCCGACATAGCCTGCTTCCGTAAGCGTCGTCGCATCGGCCATGGTGAAGGGCACATCGAGAATGCGGGCCAGTGTCTGGGCCAGCAGTGTCTTGCCGGAACCCGTGGGACCGACGAGCATGATGTTGGACTTCGCCAGTTCCACGTCATTGCCCTTCTGGCCGTGGTTCAGGCGCTTGTAATGGTTGTGCACGGCAACAGCGAGCACGCGCTTGGCGTAATCCTGGCCGATGACGTAATCATCGAGCACCTTGCGGATTTCCTGTGGCGTCGGCACGCCATCCTTGGATTTCACAAGTGCCGACTTGTTCTCCTCGCGGATGATGTCCATGCACAGTTCGACGCATTCATCACAAATGAAAACCGTCGGCCCGGCGATGAGCTTCCTGACTTCATGCTGGCTTTTGCCGCAGAAGGAACAATAGAGGGTGTTCTTGTTTTCGCCGGTCGATGACTTGCTCATACTTCAATCCTCAATTCACTGAATGCCAAAAGGCACCCCTACACGGAACTCCCCGACTGAACGCCACACACCAAAAAGCGAGCTTAGCCTGAATGGCCGACTCGAATCCAGCATGCGCCGTGGCGGGTTAACCAATTCTTGCCGGGGAAAACCCGTCCCCAAACTGATGAACAGCAAGTTTCAGGCCATTATTTGCCTTCTTCGAGGGGTGGGCGGGCCTCTTTGACCTCGTCAATAAGGCCGAATTTGACCGCTTCCGCGGCGCTCAGGAAATTGTCACGTTCCAGGGCCTCTTCAATGTCCTTTATGGAACGGCCCGTGTGTTTGACATAGATCTCGTTCAGGCGCCGTTTCAGGTTTTCGACGTTGCGGGCGTGGATCATGATGTCCGTGACCTGGCCTTGATAGCCGCCGGAGGGCTGATGCACCATAATCGAGGCATGGGGCAGCGCAAAACGCATGCCTTTTGCGCCTGCCGTGGCGAGCAACGATCCCATGGAGGCCGCCTGGCCCATCACAATGGTTGAAACCGGGCAACGGATAAACTGCATGGTATCGTAAATCGACAGGCCCGACGTCACCACGCCACCCGGCGAATTGATATACATGGCGATTTCCTTCTTGGGGTTTTCGGCCTCAAGAAACAGCAATTGCATGCAAATCGACGCCGCCATGTTGTCTTCAACCTGGCCCGTCACGAAAATGATGCGTTCGCGGAGCAGCCGGGACGGCAGGTCATAAACCCGCTCGCCCCGGGCTTCCTGCTGGATAACCGAGGGCCAGAAGGCCGATGTCGTTGCATGCGTATCAATGGAAGCCATGGCTACTCCGGGCGTGAATCAGTGAGGTTGGCTTCAATAGATAGGTGACGGGTGGCCCAAGTGGAAGGGGCGTGTGTCGCAACACCCGCCCCGGCTCCAAAACCCCAATTGGAATCAGGCGTCTTCGCCCGTGTCCTCTTCGACCATCTTCTGCAAGTCATCGCGGCTGACGGTCTTTTCCGACATCGACGCCTTGGCAAGGATCAGGTCCACGACTTTCTGTTCAAAAATCGGGCCGCGCAACTCCACAAGCGCCTGCGGGTTCTTGCGGTAGAAATCATAAACCTGCTTTTCCTGGCCGGGGAACTGACGAACGCGCGCGATGAGGGCCTGCTGCAATTCCTGCTCGGTGACCGCAACACCTTCCTTTTCACCCATGGTGCCGAGCACGAGGCCCAGGCGCACACGGCGGGCGGCGATGGCGCGATACTCATCACGCGCCTTTTCTTCCGTGGTGTCTTCATCGGCAAAGCTGCGGCTGGCCTTGGTCATTTCGTTTGTGAGTGCTGCCCAAATGCCGTTGAACTCGGATTCGACAAGGCGCCCCGGCAACTCAAAGGCATACTGCTTGTCGAGAAGGTCAAGCACGTCGCGCTTCAGCTTCATCTGCGTCATGCGACCGAATTCATTGGCGATGCCGGATTTGATCATTTCGCGGAGTGCCACAATGTTTTCAAAGCCCATGGTCTTGGCGAAGTCGTCATCGAGATCGACGTCTTTTGGTGTTTCGATGTTGTTGATCCTGGTCGTGAATTCAGCGGGTTTGCCGGCAAGTTCAGCCACAGCGTAGTCCGCCGGGAAGCTGACCTTGACAACGCGCTCATCACCCATGAGGGCGCCGATCAACTGCTCTTCAAAGCCCGGAATGAACTGGTTGGAGCCGATCTCCAGGGGAATGTCCTCGCCTTTGCCGCCGTCGAAAGCAGCGCCATCGATCTTGCCTTCGAAATTGATGGTGACGCGGTCGCCCGAGGCCGCCGCAGTGCCGGCCGCCTTGGCGTTCCAGCTGCGCGACGACGAAGACATGCGTTTCATGGCTTCGGAAATGTTTTCGTCGGTGACCGGGGCGATATGCTTGGTCACAGCAAGTCCAGTCGTATCCTGCAGCTCGAATTCCGGAATGACTTCGGCGGAGAGCGAGAACGAGAGATCGCGCTTGCCTTCCATCACTTCATTCACTTCGGCTTCCGCTTCCGGCAGTTTCACTTCCGGCTGATAGGCGGGCTTCAGGTTGCGGTCGGCGAACACCTTACGGGTGGAATCCTCAAGCGACTTCTGCACAACTTCAGCCATTACTGATTTGCCATAGAGGCGCTTCAGGTGGTCGACCGGCACTTTCCCGGGACGAAAGCCCTTGATCTGTGCTTTGCCCGCCATGTCCTTCAGGCGCGTTTCGGCTTCCTTCGCAAGTTCCGCGGCATTCACCACCACCTGGAATTCGCGCTTCAGGCCGGCATTGACAGTTTCGGTCACATTCATGGGTCTCATCTTTCGTTTGAGCCCCTCTGTTCGGCCTTAAAGACGGCACAAGCATGGTGCGGGCGGAGGGACTTGAACCCCCACGGGTTTCCCCACAGGAACCTAAATCCTGCGTGTCTGCCAATTTCACCACGCCCGCG
>JANNFZ010000330.1:0-7428 GCA_031380375.1 Hyphomicrobiales bacterium | reverse complement strand
CGACTTCCGCCCCCACCAGCAACCCTGACAGGTAGGAGAACACCTGTTCGCCCGCGATGTCATTGTAGAGTGCGAGGCTGCGCGCCGAAAACAGGGTATGTGTGAGACCCGCAGGCTCGGCCAGCGACTTTTCAACGCCGCGCCGGAATGCCGCCGCATCAAAGGCCTCGCTCGTCATCAGGCGGCCGAGAATGCTGTGGGCCCGAAGCACTGCAAACATTTCCCCCGTCACATAGGTGGCAAAGCGCGTGATCTTTCCGCCGTCCACATCAATCCATTTGGAATGCGTGCCCGGCGTGATGAAATGCGCGGCACCGCTGGCCAGCGAGCCGAACACTTGCGTTTCTTCACTGCGCATCACGTCGTGGCCAAGACTTGGACTTTCATAGTGCAGCCCCGTCGAAAAATACACGACCCGGCCCGACACCGTGGCGTGGCGAAACAGACCTTTCGCCATATCCACAACCCCTGCCGGGCAATCGACATAAGGCCGCTCGATCCAGCCTTGGCGGCTGGTGATCATGCCCGCCGCGAGAATGGGCAGAGCCTTGTCCCAGGCTGCAATGCGGCTCTCGAGAACAGCGTCGAAATTGCCGTCTGTCACCGCGAGAATGCCCTCGGGTGCAGCAACTTCCGCAGTCACAGCACCTTCACCATTGACCAGATAGGCACGGAAAGACGTCGTTCCCCAGTCGATAGCAATGAACGGTTTCATCTCACAGGATCCTGACGCCACCCGGCTTGAAATCGGCTTTCATGGCCTTCAGCGGATTGCGCAGGGCTGCACCAAAAACCGGTGCCTCGATTTCAAACACGTCGCCGTCTTCGGTGACAATGCCATCGGCGATCGACAGCGTGGCTGTGCCGAAGAAATGGATATGCAGGTCGCCAGGCTTGCGGAAGGCTTCATATTTGAAGTGATGATATTCGAGATTGGCAAGCGTGTGCGACATGTTGCCTTCACCGGTGAGGAATGGTTTTTCCCAGATCACCTTGCCCTTGCGGATGATGCGACTGCGGCCCTCAACATGATCGGGCAATTTTCCGGTGATCATTTCCGGGCCAATGGCACAGTGGCGAAGTTTGGAATGGGCAAGAAACAGATAGTTCTGCCGCTCGGTCACATGGTCGGAATATTCATTGCCCAGCGCAAAGCCCAGCCGCACCGGGCGGCCCTTGGCGTCAATCAAATAAAGTCCCGCCACTTCCGGCTCCTCGCCGCCGTCCAGCGCGAAGCTTGGCTTTGGCAACGCACCACCCGGCGGCACCAGCCAGCGTCCGTCGCCCTTGTAGAACCATTCCGGCTGCACGCCGACCTTGCCCTTTTCGGGTTTGCCACCCTCAAGCCCCATCTTGAACATTTTGAGCGAGTCAGTCAGAGCCGTTTCCCCGCCATCCAGCTTCTTGTGCATGGAATCGCGCGCCGAGGCCGAACCCAGATGCGTCAATCCCGTGCCGGTGATGATACAATGCGCAGGGTCCGGATGATCGACCGGCGACAGCAAGCGCTTTTCCTTTTGCAACAAGGCAATTGAGATGCCCTTTCCGCCTGCAAGGCTGGCCGCCAGACCTGCGATGGATTTGCCTGTCGCAAGTGCCTTTTGTGCCAAGGCATAGGTACTGTTGACTGATGCAATTTTTTGCACGGCACCGCCCTTGGCCAGCCCGACCCGGCGCACACCCTTGTCGTCAAGATATTGAACAATGCTCATGGCCTGGCCCTCAAATGTTTATCATACAAATTGAATAGCCGCGAAACAGGTCCGGGGCCAAGGACCTTTCTGACAAAAGTTTAACCCGGCATGGGCTTGAAACACCACAATTGCCGCCCATCTCCCCAAAGCTGGTGCCGGGCCCCTCTGGCGTGGAAGGTTTCGATCCTCTGCGTGATGTCGGAACCACAAAAAACAACACAAACACGAGGCCCGGCATGGAATATCTGAACGCAGCGCTTTACGGCGATTTTCTTGGAACGCCCGGCCATTTCTGGATGATTTTTGTGGCCCTGGTGGCTGGTCTCCTGACCTTCGATCTTGGCGTGCTGCACAAGGACAATCGCGAAATCTCGGCCCGCGAGAGTTTTGTCCTCTACGGCGGCTATGTGGCGATTGCCACAGCCTTCGGGGCCTGGGTCTGGTGGTCGCGGGGTGCCCAAAGCGGCCTCGAATTCTTCACCGGCTATGTCATCGAACAATCGCTGGCCATGGACAACATCTTTGTCATCGCCACCATCTTCACCTACTTCGCCGTGCCCCGCGCCTATCAGCACCGTGTGCTTTTTTGGGGCATATTGGGCGCCATCATCATGCGCGCCCTGATGATCGGCCTCGGCGCGGCACTCGTCCTGCAGTTCAACTGGATCCTTTATGTATTTGGTGCCTTCCTGGTGTTCACCGGCATCAAGATGTTCAAGGCCGGCGACGGCAAGACGGACTTTGAAAGCAACATTTTGCTGAAATGGCTGCGCAACCATTTCCCCGTCACCAAGGAACTGCACGGCCAGAAATTCACCGTGAAGCTGCCGGATCCCAAGACCAGAAAAATGACGACATGGCTCACGCCGCTGTTCGTGGCACTGGTCCTGGTGGAATTCGTTGATCTCATTTTCGCAGTCGACTCCGTTCCCGCCATCTTTGCGGTAACGCTTGATCCCTTCATCGTCTATACCTCGAACATCTTCGCGATCCTCGGTTTGCGCTCCCTGTATTTTGCACTCGCCGCCGCCATGCACCGCTTCCAGTATCTGAAAGTTTCATTGGCCGTCATCCTCGTGCTTGTCGGGCTCAAGATCTTCCTTGTGCCGCTGGGCGTCAAAGTGGACACGCTTGCATCGCTCGTCGCCACCTTGGCGATCCTTGCGGGAGGAATTCTGTTCTCGCTGTGGCGGACAAGAAGCGTTCCGGACTCTTCTTTGCAGTCTCCTGCGCTAAAAACCAAAGGCGATTCTGTTGTTTAAAGGAACTGACGCGAATGAAAATGCTTGAACACCAGATTGAACGGATCATCCTCGCTTCGCGCTGGATACTCGTGGTGTTCTACCTCGGTCTGACATTGGCGCTGGGGCTCTATGCCCTGTCGTTCGCCCGCAAACTCTGGGAATTTTTCACCAAGGTCATGGTGATTGACGAGACCGACGCCATCCTGAAAATCCTCAGCCTGATTGACGCCAGCCTCGTTGCCAGCCTCGTCGTCATGGTGATCATCTCGGGCTACGAGAATTTTGTCAGCCGTTTCGACGAGACCGCCGGAAAGAACAGCGAATTGGCGTGGCTCGGCAAGCTTGATGCAGGCTCGCTCAAGATCAAGGTGGCCTCGACGATCGTTGCCATCTCCTCAATCCATCTTCTTCAGGTCTTCCTGAATGCCAACCAGTTCACCACCGAAAAGATCATGTGGCTGACCATCGTCCACATGGCTTTCGTGGTTTCGGCGCTTTTTCTCGCCTACATTGACAAGGTGATGGCTGTCGCCAAGAAGATGAAGGACGGGGACTGATCCCCGCTGCCTCTGCGGGCATCGCTATTCCGACAACCCCGCGGCCCGCAGGATTTTGACGATCCGGTCAAGTTTTTCCCGTTCTTTGTAACGTTGAGACAGGATGATGTCTTTAATCGTGAACGCTGGAGCTTTTTCTTTCAACAATGCGATTGTTCTGGCAGCAGCATCTTTCTCGCCCTGAAAACCGTAGATGACTGCGAGATACGCATAGCCATAGGGTTCGTCCGGCTCCCGTTGCAAAAGCATTTTTGCGGAGTCCAGTGCCGAAATGAAGTTCCCAATCCACAGATCTGCTATTATATCGTAATAGACCATCCAATGCTCGGTCAGTGGACTGTGGCGCATTGCAGCCTTGATAGCGATTGCCGCCTTTCCGGAATTCCCGGCATACAAATAGAACTGCCCCAGAAATCCCAAGGCGAGAGAGTCGCTTGGCGCCAACTCAACAGCCCTTTCGCACAGCGTGATGGCTTCGTCGTACCGGTCGCGCGTGTACGCAATAGCACCTCTCAGCGTGTAAGCGGCGGCCATCTCGGGATTAAGCGCGAGGATTTTCTCTGCGCATGCTTCCGCCAGGCGCAAAGAATTGTCCTTGTCTGCTGAAACGCTGTAGCGGGCATCCCAGTAGTGGGAAATGCCGAGCATGGCCATGGCCCCGGTATAGGTTGGATCGATGAGCAGCGCTCTTTCCAGCAACTGTCGCGTCATGGCGTTATCAGCTGTCGTGTAACGATTAAACAGGTCGCGGGCGAGAACCATATTTTCCCAGGCCACCAAATTCTTGGTTTGACCTTCCCAAAGCCTTGCGGATTCTCCCTGTGTCAGCTTCACTTGCAAGGCGAGTGCGATGCTGCGGGTGATCTCGTCCTGCACTGCGAAGATGTCGTTGATGTCGCCCTCGTGGCGCTCAGCCCAAACCTGACTGCTCGATTGGCCATCAATCAGTTGGGCGGACACGCGCACCCGGTTTCCGGCGGCGCGCACACTTCCTTCAAGGATGTAGCGGACGCCAAGCTCGCGCGCTGCAACTTCCGCACTAACAGCACGGCCCTTGTACACAAAGCTCGACATCCGCGAGATGACGAACAGTTCCCGCACCCGGGAGAGAGCGCCTATGATATCTTCCGTCACTCCATCGGCGAAGAATTGCTTTTCCTGGTCGCTGGTCAGATTGGTGAAGGGCAGGACCGCGATTGAAGACTTGTCCGGCAGGGCGGGCGCAGGCAGCACATGCACCTGCTCTTTTACAGGCCCGGTGCGGCGGCCCGTTCTAATTGAGCGGGCGAGGGTTTCCGTTTCGGGCTCAGGCTGCACACTTAGCTGGCTCGACAATTCGCGCTTGCATCGCTCAAATTGTGCCAAAGCGGCATCGTTGCGGCCTTGCGCCGCATAAAGCCGCATCAAGGCGCGGTGCACCTGCTCTTGCAGGGGATCCATTGCGATGAGTTTGAGGCCATGGCTTAGTGCCTCTT
Organism: Hyphomicrobiales bacterium; assembly: GCA_031380375.1. Classification (GTDB taxonomy): domain Bacteria; phylum Pseudomonadota; class Alphaproteobacteria; order Rhizobiales; family Aestuariivirgaceae; genus Aestuariivirga. The sequence goes on along the minus strand of JANNFZ010000330.1, from coordinate 2,458 downwards.
CGATATCAACGGAGCGTTCGGCGCTTTCCATCAACCGGGAGTGCGCCATGCAGGCCAGCTGCCGGAGGCGTTCGCGTTCGCCTGCAAGCCAATGCTCGAATGCTGCCTCATCGACCGCCAGCCCCTCCATGAACTCACCACGCAGCAATGGAATTGTCTCGCGCAGCGCGTCATCGCGGTCCGACCGAATCGCACTTTCAAATTCTTTGCTGTCGATCCATGCCGATCCCTCGGTCCAGGAAACTGATTCATTGCTCGCATTGATCGTTTGCTGCTTCGCATTCGCGAGTGCGGCGCGCAGTTCGGAAAGTGTTTGACGCAAGCTGGCGCGGGCCTGTTCTTCTCCACGTTCACTCCACAGCAGGCCAGTGATTGTATTTCGCGCCACATCGGTGCCGCTGCGCTGCACCAGATAACCCAGAAGCGCCCGTGCCTTTTTCGAGGCGATGACCACGGGTTTGCCGTCAATTTCGACGGAAACTGGCCCCAGCAGGCAGATTCGCAACCCCGCCCTGCTTTCGGACGCCCGCAATTGCCGATTTTGCGTTTTGCTGACGCTTGCCATGACGCTCCGCTGACGGGCTCCCCCTATTCAATTCCCATAGGAAAAAGGAGACACCCCATGAACAAGCTGCAATACCACATCCAAGTCAATGCCGCCCCCGAAACCGCATTCAAACTGTTGCTTCGCCAGTTGCAGTCATGGAGCGGGACCCACTCCGCGCCGGAACTTGGCGCCCATATCCTGTACGATATCGGCGAGACCGACTGCCGCCCGTTGCACCTGAAGCCTCCCAAAAGCCATTTGACTTCATTCGCAGCCATGTTTGACCGGGCTATTTGAATCCATCCCGATTTCAACAAGCAGGACGGGGAGTGATCCCCGCCCAATCCGCGTATCAAACCGTCCGCAAATACCACTCGAAGTCGCGGACGATCGGTTCGGAATAGAAGCGGTCGGCTTCCACTTCCTTGATCGTGCAGAATGTATCGACAAATTCCTTGCCGAAATATTCCTTGAGGATCGAGGCCCGCCAGAACGCGTCAATTGCCTCGAACCAGTTGCCGGGAATGTGCTTGGCGCGCTTTTCATAGCCATTGCCCACCACCGGATTGCCGGGATCGGATTTCTCGGTGATGCCATAATGCATGCCCGCAAGGATCGCCGCCATGACCAGATAGGGGTTGGCGTCGGCCCCCGATGGGCGGTGCTCGATGTGGCAGGCGTGGGCCGCCCCCGCCGGCACGCGCAACGAAACAGTGCGGTTGTTGACGCCCCAGTTGGCGGCAACCGGCGCATAGGAATTGCGCCTGAAGCGCCGGTAGGAATTGGCATTGGGCGCAAAGATCAGCATTGACTCGGCCATCGCCGCCTTCAGGCCGCCAATGGCATTGAGCAGCAGCTCATTGGTCAAAGGATCGGCGGCGGCAAAGAGATTGTCGCCCTTTTCATCGGCGAGGCTCACATGCATGTGCATGCCCGAACCCGTCCATTCGGCATAGGGCTTGGCCATGAACGTGGCGCAGAGCCCGTGTTTTTCCGCCGCCGCCTTGATGACCCGCTTCAACATGATCGCCTCATCACAGGCCTTGAGCACATCGGCACGGTGCCGCAGCACGATTTCCATCTGCCCCGGCGCATATTCCGAAATCAGCGTCTTGGCGGGCAACCCCTGCACATCGCAAAAGGCATAAAGGTCCTTGAAGAACGGCGCAAAATCATCCGTGTCCTGAAGATAATAGGCCTGGTAGTGCTGCGGCCTTGCCTCGTTGATGAGCGATTGCGGGGCACGCGGCGTTCCCGCCAGTGCTGATTTCCGGTCCATGAGGAAAAACTCAAGCTCGACAGCACCCACCGGCAGCATGCGGAGATCACCACGAAAGCGCTTGACCAGTATTTCCAGGGCATTGCGCGGATCGGCATAGTGGGGCTCGCCGTTCAAATCATGGGCCCTTGCGATATATTGCGCGGAAGGAACCTCAAGCCACGGAATGCGCTTCAGCGACCCCTGCACCGGCCACAACAAAAGGTCGCGGTCGCCCTCGTCGAACACCAGGCCGGTTTCCGGCACGTCCTGTCCCGTCACATCAAGGACCAGCGCCGAGATCGGCAGAAAACGCCCGTCGTTCCAGGCCGGCACCACTTCGTCGCGGCGCAGGATCTTGCCGCGCTGTACGCCGCAGAGATCAGTGAACACCACATGGATGCTTTCAATATCCAGGTTGGCATCGATAAAGGCCTGCGCTTCGGCACCCATCTTCGGCGTTACATAGCTTGTCATCGTCTTTACTCCTGCTGGCCCCAAGGGGCTTCAGCGTTTCAGGCGCTCAGTTCGGCAAGGCAGCGGTCCAGTCCGCTGATCAGATGATCGACATGTTTTTCTGTCGTCGCCGGGCAAATGAGCATCATGTTGTGGAAAGGGGTGATCACCAGGCCGCGGTTGAGAAGGAAATGATG
>JANNFZ010000290.1:0-1866 GCA_031380375.1 Hyphomicrobiales bacterium | reverse complement strand
CGGAAGAACATCATAGAAGCCATCGGTGATTTCGATTGGGGCGGCAAAATTCTTGCCGTGCGCATCAACGGGATTGATACCCATTTCATGTATCGCGACGTGGTCGATGTGCTGGAACAGGCGAGCGACCGCCTTGATCTCATCATGATCCCCAAGGTCGGCACGGCCGCCGATGTCTATGCGCTCGACATGCTGTGCACCCAAATCGAAGCAGCCAAGGGCCGCAAGAAGCGTGTGGGCTTTGAACTCATCATCGAAACCGCGTTGGGCATGCAGAACATCCACGGGATTGCCGCCGCCAGCCCGCGCAATGAATCACTGCATTTCGGCGTCGCCGACTATGCCGCCTCAACGCGGGCCCGCACCACGTCGATTGGCGGTGCCAATCCCAACTATGCGATCCTGACGGATGCAGACGACGCAGGCAAACGCGACACCCACTGGGGTGACATGTGGCACTATGCCATTTCACGCATGGTGGTGGCGGCGAGAGCCAATGGCTTGCGCGCCGTTGATGGGCCTTTTGGCAATTTCTCCGATGCTGACGGCTATCGCGCAGCGGCGGCGCGGGCTGCCGTTCTCGGTTGCGAGGGCAAATGGGCCATCCACCCGTCGCAGATTGTTTTGGCCAACGAGGTTTTCAGCCCGTCAGAAAAAGACGTAGGCCAGGCCCGCCGCATCATCGCCGCCATGAAAGAAGCGGAAGCGCAAGGCAAGGGTGCCGTTTCACTTGACGGTCGCCTGATCGATTATGCCTCAATCCGCCAGGCCGAAGTATTGGTCAGCAAGGCCGAGCAGATCGCGAAGAACTGACGGATCGGGGCTTGATCAAACAAAAATGCAGTTCAGTTTTCGCAGGTGATTGACTTGAAGCCGTCGCAGAATTCCTGGTCGCAGACAGCATCGGTTCCAATGAGGCGTGTCGACGCAACCGCACCTATGTTGTTGGCGACCACATGGCTGGCGGAATTGGTCCAACCATTCAGCTCACAGAATTTGTCAGCGGCGGGCTTGCCGCAGCCAACGGCCCAGTCAACACACAGGTCAAGGCGCTTGCCTTTGTATTTCGGTTTCAGGAACACCTCCTGGGCGGGTGCAGCAACCGGCGTTTTGTAACAGGTGATGGTGGCAAAGCCGTCGCAGAAATTCTGGTCGCACACCGCACCGCTGGACAACAGCCGGGTTGGCGTTTCTGCCCCGATGTCGTTGGCCACGCTGTGGCTTGTCGAATTCTCGAATCCCTTTGTCACACACCACGCGTCGGCGGCAGGCTTGCCGCAGTCCGCCGCCCAGTTCAGGCAAAGGTCGAGGCGCTGGCCGCCCACCGTCGGGTTGGAATAAGATTGGCTTTCGGCCTGTGCCGTGGAGGCAAAGGCGAGCGTACACAAGGCGAATGCGGCTGAGACAATTCGGTTGTTCATGTTCGTGGTCCTTGGTTGGGGTGGGTTGAAGGAGTACCATCGAGGATGGACAAACTGCCATGCCCAAACGCAATCCCCGATGAAGGCAGCATTCATGTTTGGTTCATCGAAGCCCTTGCGACAACTTGAAGATATTCAGCCCTGACCAAGGATCTTGTCAACAAGGCCGAGCAGATCTCCTCGCACTGAACTACATATAAAGCGTTTCGCCCTGCAGGCCCTTGTAGAGATCAGCGACAAATTCACCATAGCCGTTGAACAATACCGTTGGCACGCGTTCGCCCGTTCCCAGCATCTGTTCGCTTGCCTGGCTCCAGCGCGGATGGTTGACCTCAGGATTGACGTTCGCCCAAAAACCATATTCATTGGGACCGATGGTCTCCCAGAAACTCACCGGGCGTTCGCGGGTGAAGGACACGCGCACAATCGATTTCACCGACTTGAA
>JANNFZ010000248.1:0-1641 GCA_031380375.1 Hyphomicrobiales bacterium | reverse complement strand
GGCAAGCTCGTGGAGGCTGGCGTCAAGCAGGTGACGGCCCGGGCCAATTGCTTCGAGGGCCGCTTGCTGGAGGCGGGCGTGGGCACGGGCCTGGCGCTGCCGCATTATGATGACAAGCTCAAGGTCACCGGCATTGATCTCTCCTCCGAGATGCTGGAGCGGGCCCGGGCGCGCCTGCGCAAGGCCAAGCGGCATAATGTCGAGGCGCTTCTCGAAATGGATGCGACAGCCCTGCAATTTGACGACGGCGCATTCGACGTGGCAGTTGCCATGTATGTGCTGACGGTGGTGCCCAACCCAGTGAAGGTCATGGGCGAGTTGGCCCGCGTGACCAGGCCCGGTGGCACGGTGCTCATCGTCAACCACTTCAGCGTTGAAAACGGTTTGCGCGGCATCATTGAAAAACGCATGGCCAAACACGCGGCAAAACTCGGCTGGCGTCCGGAGTTTCCCATCGACACACTGCTGGTGCGCGAGGATTTGCGCCTCGTCAGCATTCGGGCGGTGAAGCCATTCGGCTTTTTCACGCTTCTTGAGTTCCGCAAACAGGGCTGATTGCACAGGACGTGGGGCCTGACTATAGTCCCTATGACGGAAGGTGTGTTCAGTTGGCAAAAAAAATCCAGATCAACCCGCAACTTGAGAAGGACATCAAGAAGGGCATTGCCTGGTCGGTGCATGCGTTCACGACCTTTGGCATCGTTGCAGGCTTTCTGGCCCTTGTCGCCGTGCTGAAGAACGATCCCTTCACGGCCTTTGTATGGCTCGGCGTGGCGCTGTTCGTTGATGGCGTTGACGGGTCGCTGGCGCGCAAAGCCCGGGTCACCGAATACACGCCGAATTTCGACGGCGCATCGCTTGACCTGGTCATCGACTATTTCACCTATGTGGCGGTGCCGGCCCTGATGATCTACTGGTTCAACATGGTGCCGCTCGAGTATTTCTTCTCGGGCAACACCTGGAGCCTGATCGCCGCAGTGCTTGTCATGGCAGTCTCGTGCTACACTTTCGCCAATGTCGGCATGAAATCCTCGGACTATTATTTTGTGGGCTTTCCGGCGATTTGGAACGTGGTTGTCTTGTATTTCTACCTTTTGGGTTCCGGAGCCATCACCAACCTCGTGACCATTCTCATGCTTTCGGCCATGACCTTCATGCCGGTCAAATTCGTGCATCCGTTGCGCGTCACGCATTGGCGGAGCTTCACCATTCCAGTGACCGTGTTGTGGGCCGCCATGACCTTGAGCCTGATCATTGCCAAGAAATTTCCCGAGAATGACGGCTTCATCGAAACCCTTGAAGTGTGGCTGTTCGGGCTGACATCGGCCTATTTCGCGTGGATTTCCCTGTGGCGAACTTTCATTCTCGGCGACAAGGGCGATGATGAAGATGATGATGCAAAAGTGCCCGTTGACGGCGCTTGACGGAAGCAGCCCAGTTTCCCTATACGGCGCGGACCAAGTATTTCTAGGCGCATCTTTTCTCTCTCATCTTTGTGATTTGACTGTTTGATGCGCTGGTGTGGCGGGGTAGCTCAGTTGGTTAGAGCACGGGAATCATAATCCTGGGGTCGGGGGTTCAACTCCCTCTCCCGCTACCATTCCTCTCAATGATGTAATTGCCGACGGCCTGTGTTAGGTC
>JANNFZ010000306.1:0-3027 GCA_031380375.1 Hyphomicrobiales bacterium | reverse complement strand
ACACCGTTGATGGGCTGCCGTGGTCTGAACTTCTTGAGAAGACCCAGGAAGGTCGTCCAGGCGGACTTGTCGACGCTGGCATTACTGTCTTGCGTGGTGTAGCGCCCGGCGGTGTCTATGAGCACCGCGTCGTCGGTAAACCACCAGTCGCAATTCCTGGTCCCGCCAATCCCACCCAATGCAGAAGCCGATGCGCCGGCCTTGGCGAGCGGAAAACGCAATCCTGAATTGATCAGCGCAGTGGTCTTGCCTGAACCGGGTGCCCCGATAAACATGTACCACGGCAATTGGTACAACAGGCGTGCGCCCTCGCGGCCACCCAGTTTGGTCCGCTTCAGGGTCTCCAATGCCTCATTGAACCGGGTTTGGAGCAGTTCAGTTTCCCGGCGCGACAGAGCGTCATCCTCGCCACCCGCCGAGAGTTGTTTGATCAATTGCTTGTTGCGTCTGCGCGCCAGCAGCCAGCCACCCAACTCTATCAACAGCCAAATCAGAAAGACAAACGCCACAATTCCTATGCGCCGCCAAACTGGGTCCAGTGGTCGCTCGTCCGCAATCACAATCAATGGACCGACAAACCACAACAGTATGGAAATACTCAAAACAACAATTGCACCGATCCACAATCGCCTTTGGGCCAAAAGCTGCTTCACACTTTCTCCTTATTGACCGGTCGAGGACACCCGCAGGGTGATCTCCACGCGTCTGTTCTGAGCCCTTCCCTCTGCCGACGCATTGTTTGCCACAGGCTCCGTGTCGCCTCGACCTTCCGAACTCGTTCTGGCCCCATCCTTCAAGCGGGCGGCAACAATTCGGCGAACATTCTCCGCGCGCTCTCGAGACAACTCAAAATTATTGGCGTAACGCAGCGTGCGGGTCGGTATGTTGTCAGTGTGGCCCGACACCACAACCTGGCCTTCAACTTGGTCGAGAGCCTCAGCAACTTTTTGCAATACACGGGTCGATTGCCCCGTGGGTGCTGCACTGCCCGAATCAAATAGTGTTTCTCCAAGCAAAGTCACCACCGACTCGAGCTTCAAGTCCCGAACCTGCACCTGCTTCGCCTCGATTTCGGGTGTCAGCAATTGGACCAACCTGGGCTTTGCAGCAGGAAGTACGGCCACCGACGCCAGTTCGGTACGTTTCAAGGCCAATTGCTGCAATTCCAGGCTCGAAAGGTTTCCGCTCAGGCTATACACCAGACCGGTTGTCAGGCCAAAGACCGCAAAGCCAGTGAATCGCCTGGTTTCGATGGCCAATCCTTTCCAAGTGGCAGACAGGGTGCGCTCCGGTTCCTGGCTCCCCTGACGCGCCAACAGGTAGAGTCGCCCTTTCAAGTCTGCAATGGCCTGTCGCCCGGCGGCGTCCGACAGCTGAAACCGCCCCATAAATCCCAAGGCAAGACAGACATAGAACAGTTCAAGCAGGTGCGCAAATTTCGCAGGTGTTTCCGCCATCTTGTCGAGGATCTGAAAAAACTTCTCACCTCCCCAGGATTCCTTGAAAAAGTGAATAAGTAGGCTTTGCTGAGCCCAATTCGCCGTCCCACCCCAAGGAGTCATCTGAATGGCTTCATCCAACACCGTGCAAAGCGCATAGCGCGCAATATTGCGCTGATCGTCGGGCAGTCGAATCCGCACCGACGCCGCGTCGAAACCCTTGACCATCTCAATGAGCCTGGTGCGCAGGCCGGAAATCTCCGCAGGCGCGTTCGCCGTGCGCAGCATGGGTACCATCATCAAAAGCGGGTTCGCTATGCCGATCAGGGGGTTGATTGCGCCCAGATCGCCAATCTGCTGCGGGTCTACCTCGGACACCTCTGCACGCGCAGCCGCCACAAACGGTCTGGCTGCGCGGGTGCGGTCGTTGTCGTCGTTCATTGTTTGCATATAAAACAGAAAGGCTCTAGGCCTGCTCTCAGGTCTGGATGGCCCACATCTGCAGATCAATCCCCGGGAACTCACCTGCAACATGCAGAGCAAGCCGCCGGCTTACCTCAATTGCCTGCCAAAATTCACTGCGCCCATCAAGCTGAAAATAGCAATAGTTGGCGTGAAATGGAATCTGCCGGGGCGCTTCCATAGGCTCTATTCGTATGCCGGGCACCATTGACAAAACCAGGTCTCGAATCTTTTCTGGGGGCCCGATCTTGATGCTGGTTGGAAATGTGGACCGTAGCATTTCCTTGGGCACTTGTGCGGTGGCGGCGAGCACAAAATAGGAGGAATGGACCAGCCGCGGATCCGCTATGTCTGCCCCATACAAACCCTTGCCGAGGTTTCTCAAGGGAATTTGTACCGTCTTCGAATCCAAAACCGAAATCATCGTACGGCGAATTTCTTCGATCACCGGCTCAAAGCAGTCCGCAATTGCCACATGCTGGTAGGGGGCAAACTCCGGCGGCCGTCTATTCTCCTGACCAAACGTCGAGCATTCGCCAGCCAGTTTGAGCAACTCAACGTAGAGCGCAAGTGGATGAACAGGCGCACTCCGGCGAAAATGCTGCAACAGTGGCTCATACCGATTACAGGCCAGCAACAGCAGAAAGTCGGCAAAGTCGGCTACGCCTTTGGTGCCCGGAGCACCTATACGTGCAGCCAGGGCCTCTGCGCGCTGCTTGACCAAGCCGTGAAGCTCATCAACCCAGGAGCGTGTGCGTTGATGGGCGCCTATGTCCAGCAGGGGGGGAATAAAACGCGCGTCGAGCACTACGCTGCCGTCAGCCCGCCGCTCGACAATTCGCGCCACCGGCAACGAAGTCATTGCGCCGTCGAGCGATGCCGAAAGACTCAAGGCCAGCGAGAGCACGCCGACCTTGAGTTCAGCCTCGGAGTCAAAACCATGCACACTGTCCGCAATCTTGGCGTCCACCCCCTCAAAGCGGGTTCGCCGTTCGGCCCGCTCGAGCGTAACGACCTTGCTGTTGCTTCTGCGCAGGATTGCAGTCAGGTACACCAGCTCATCTCGCGCACCTTCCGGAACATCCATCGGGCTCAAGTGCGCCGTCTCGGCAGGGACCTCAAAAGG
>JANNFZ010000224.1:0-9385 GCA_031380375.1 Hyphomicrobiales bacterium | reverse complement strand
GGGGCCAAGCGGGCGAACCCACCCCTTGCGCCACTTCCGGCAACCCGCTAGCTCACGCCATCCCATAACTTTTTTCGAGTGAACCTGCATGGCCTCCCATAATCTCTTCTATCTCCCCGGTGACGGCATTGGTCCTGAGGTCATGGCGGAAGTCGAAAAGATCGTGGCGTGGTTCAATGCGCAAGGCATTGCGAAATTCGAGACTGACCGGGGCCTTGTCGGCGGCTCGGCCCATGACGCCCATGGCAAGGCGATTTCCGAAACCGACATGGCGAAGGCGCAAAGCTCTGATGCCGTGTTGTTTGGCGCCGTCGGCGGGCCGAAATGGGACAAGGTGCCCTATGATGTGCGCCCAGAAGCAGGGCTGTTGCGGTTGCGGAAAGACCTCGGCCTGTTTGCAAACCTGCGCCCCGCCATCTGCTATCCAGCCCTTGCCGATGCATCGTCCCTCAAACGCAATGTCGTCGAGGGTCTTGATATCCTGATCGTCCGTGAACTGACGGGTGGCGTGTATTTCGGCGAACCCAAGACCATCACCGATCTCGGCAATGGCCAGAAGCGCGGCATCGACACACAAGTTTACGATACATTCGAAATCGAGCGCATCGCCCGCGTCGCTTTCGACCTCGCCAAGACGCGGCGCAACAAGGTGTCCTCGGCGGAAAAACGCAATGTCATGAAAACCGGCGTATTGTGGAACGAAGTCGTGACGCGCATCCATGCCGCCGAATACAAGGACATTGCACTGGAACACGTGCTGGCCGACAATTGCGCCATGCAACTGGTGCGCTGGCCCAAGCAGTATGACGTGATCGTCACCGACAATCTGTTTGGCGATGTGCTCTCCGACGTGGCGGCCATGCTGACGGGATCGCTCGGCATGTTGCCGTCGGCCTCGCTCGGCGCACCCGATGCCAAGACCAAACGCCGGAAATCACTTTACGAGCCGGTGCATGGTTCAGCCCCTGACATTGTCGGCACGGGTGCAGCCAATCCTATCGCGATGATTGCGAGCTTCGGCATGGCGCTGCGCTATTCACTTGATCTTGGCGACTGGGCGGACAAGCTCGACGCCGCCATTTCAGCTGTTTTGGCACGGGGCTTGCGCACCAAAGACATTGCCGGTGATGGTGCCGCCAATGCCGATACGCAAAGCATGGGTGCGGCTATTTTGGCGGAATTGCAAAAGGTGTCGGGATGATTGAACTTCATTCGCCCGGTGTGAGGGTACGTCTTTCGAGTGTCGGCGCCCGCATCCTGTCGTGCGTTGTTGACGGGATTGAAACAACCTTTGGCCCGGGTGCCGCCACGGACCGGCTTTCCGGCGACACCTATGCAGGGTCGGTCTGCGGCCGCCACGCGGGGCGCATCAGCAACTCGCAGTTTCCGCTCGATGGAAAAACCGTTCATCTCGTTCCCAATACTGGCCCCAACCAATTGCATGGCGGCAAGCGTGGTTTCTACAGCCAGCGCTGGGACTATATGCGCGATGGCAGCCGCGTCGAATTTTCGCTGCATTCCAATGACGGCGATGAAGGCTATCCCGGTGACCTCGACGTGACGGCAAAATATGAACTGCAGGGCAATGTGTTGTCGCTTGCCATGGAGGCGCGCACTTCGAAGTCCACCATCGTCAACCTCACCAACCACGCCTATTGGAACATGGCTGGCCAGGGTTCAGTGCTCGACCATGAACTGATGATTGCGGGATCCCGGTATTTTCCGCTGGATGAGCTGCTGCTGCCGCTCGGCGAGATCAGGGATGTGGCGGGCACACGGTATGATTTTCGCAAAAGCCGGCCCATCGGCGGGGACTATGACAATTGCATCAGGCTCGATGGCCCGCGCGGTGAATTGAAACACGCACTCATGCTGCGTGACACCAAATCCGGGCGCAACCTCAATGTCTGGGCGAGCGAGGGCTGCATGCAGTTCTATACGGCTGTCCACTGGAACCCTGAAATCATCGGGCAATCGGGGCCGTTGCAGCGCTCCATGGCGCTGGCCATCGAACCGCAGAACGTTGCCGATGCTCCAAACCACCTGGATTTTCCGTCTTCGACCTTAAGGCCCGGCGAAATCTACAAGAGCCAAATCGAATGGCGCTTCTCCTGACCACCCACAGCGAATCGCATTCGTCATGCAATGATATTGGCCATTCGGTCATTCAGAATGAGAAGTTAGCGAACTGATGCCAATATACAGATGTGCCGGAAAACTCCTCTTTTTTGCACACGTGCCGAAATGCGCGGGAACGGCGGTTGAAAATTATTTGGCAGAGCGGCTGGGGCACCCCGCGTTTTTGCAAACCTCGAACTTTGGGTTGGACCCTGCCAAGAAGTGGTCCAAGACCACACCTCAGCACATGGATTCTGCGACTTTCACCATGTTTTTTCCGGAAGGTTTTTTTGAAGAAGTGTTTGCTGTGGTGCGCCATCCAGCTGAACGCATGGTTTCAGAGTATCATTACTTGAAGGAGGTGCAGCACCGCGTTGTTCCCTCCCTGATCGACCCTGATCTTACGTTCTCCCAATGGCTTCCGACTTTGCCGGGGCTTCTGGAAAGAGATCGTTTCACCCATGACAATCATTTAAGACCAATGTCGGAACTGGTTCCCGGCGCGGCAAAAATATTCAAACTTGAAACTGGTCTGGACGCGATTGTCCCTTGGCTTGACGAATTCACGGGAAATTCAGCAGGCAGCCGCAGTGTAGCAAGGATGCTTGAACGACAGTCAGGCTCTCCGAAAGCAACGCCCTCGATCGAAGACCACAGGCTGCTCGAAGAGATTTTTCGGGTCGACTATGACCGTTTCGGTTACCTGCGCCGTTCACGCGCATCATAATTCAGGTTGACCCAACCAATCACAGAAAGTTGTAGGGATCGACATCCACGTGGAGCTGCAACTGGCCCTTGGGTTTCACGTCCTTCAGCCACAGCTTGAGGAAACCCTGGATATCAACCGTCCGCGCCGCCTTGACCAGAAGCCGCCAGCGGTGGCGGCCCCGGATGACAGAGATGGCGGCAATCGCCGGGCCCAAAACCTGCACATCATCCGTTGTGGGAATGATTTTGGCGAGCCCCCGCGCAAAGCGCTCGGCTTCGTTTGCGTCTTCGCTTGAAATGACAAGGGCGGCCATGCGGCCATAGGGCGGAAGATTGCCGGCCTGGCGCACCAGCTTTTCCTGTTCCAGATAAGAATCGCGGTCCCCTGATTTGAGGGCCTGCATCAAGGCGTGGTCGGGGGCGTGGGTTTGCACCAGTGCCCGCCCCGGCTTTTCCCCGCGCCCGGCCCTTCCCGCCACTTGCGCCAAAAGCGCCCAGGTCCGCTCGCCACCCCGGGGATCAGAACTTTCAAGGGCGAGATCAGCATCAATCACGGCAGCCAGTGTGAGATGCGGGAAGTGATGGCCCTTGGCCACCAGCTGCGTGCCGATGACGAGATTCCACACACCTTGCTCCACTTCCTTCAGCACATCGCGCAATTGCAGCCCCCGCGAAATATCCGACGAGAGAATGGCAATGCGGGCTTGCGGAAAATGTTTTGCCGCTTCTTCGGCAAGCCGCTCGACGCCCGGCCCCACCGGCACCAGTTTTCCTTCGCTGCCGCATTTGGGACAAGTGTTGCTGACTGGTTCTTGATGGCCGCAATGATGGCATTGCAAGATGCGGCGGAAGCGGTGTTCCACCATGGCGGCGGCACAATTGGGACAGTTCAGGTGATACCCGCAGGCCCGGCACAGGGTCAGCGGCGCATAGCCCCGGCGGTTGAGAAAAAGCAGCGCCTGGTCGCCGCTGTCGAGTGTGCGTTTCACTTCCGAAAGCAAAGGCTTTGACAGCCAGGCCCCGGGCTCGATGTCGGCACTGCGCATGTCAACAAGTGTGATCTCCGGCAATTCGGCACGGCCATGGCGGTCATGAAGTTTCACGTGTGCGTAGCGGCCACGATCGACATTGACGAGGCTTTCAAGCGACGGCGTGGCGGAGGAAAGAATGACGGGGAAACCGGCGCGCGCGCCATAGAGCACCGCCATGTCGCGGGCGTGATAGGTGACCCCTTCATCCTGCTTGTAGGCACTCTCATGTTCCTCATCGACAATGATGAGGCCGAGATTGGCCCAAGGCAGAAACAGCGCTGATCGTGCGCCGACAACAATATGCGCCGCGCCGTCGGCCACACCACGCCACACCCTTTCACGCTCCCTTGGGCGCAAATCCGAATGCCAGCCGCACGGTTCAACGCCAAAACGGCGCTCAACGCGGGCGAGGAACGTTGCTGTCAGGGCGATTTCCGGCAAGAGCAGCAGCACTTGCCTGCCCTGGCGCAGGGCTTCGGCCATTGCTTCGAAATAAACTTCGGTCTTGCCGGAACCCGTGACACCATCAAGCAGCGTGACGGAATGGTTTTTCCGGGCCACGGTGTTGCGCAATTTGGAAGCTGCACCCGACTGTTCCGGCGACAGGGGCAACGCGTCTGAATCAGGATCGGGCTTGGCAAAGGGCCGGAGCTGCGGCAGGGCCACTTCGGCCAATGCGCCGTCTTTTGCCATGGCCTTGACCACCGATACGCCAACGCTTGCGGCTTCGGCGATTTCCCGGGCCTGCAGGGCAAAACCATCGCTTAACAGGTCGAGCACGCGTTGGCGCTGCGGCGTCATGCGCTTCAGGGCCGTGTCGCCAAGGCGGTAAGCCATGAGCTGGCGCGGCGCTTCAAAGGCCGCTGGCACCCGCAGCACCATGCGCAAGACGCTGCCCGCAGGCTCGAGGTAATAGTCGGAAAGCCAGGCGATGAAATTACGGTGGGTTTCCGGCAGGGGTGGCGTGGTAAATACCTGAGCGACCTCGCGAAGCCGCATGTTGCTGGCCACAAAGGGCCGCGTCTCCCAGACGACGCCAATATAGCTGCGGGGGCCAAGCGGCACCTCCACATAAGAGCCGGGAACAACGGCCATGCCTTCCGGCACCAGATAGGAATAAGGCGTTGCGAGCGCCAGCGGCAGCAGCACTTCGGCAATGACGGTTTGGCGTGACACCCCTTTGGAATAGACGTGGAGCAGCAGCGCTTCCAGTCCTATATCAGGCGCCATGCAGGAGCTGCGTTTCAAGGCAAAGCCGCCCCATGTCCGCGAGATCATTTACGCGGAACCCTTTGCGCTGGCCCGGCGGCTGAAGGGCGCAAAGTCCCTGATGCTGCTGGAAAGCGTGCAGCGCCATGAACATCTCGGGCGCTATTCCTTTCTGGCGGCAACACCACGTTTCACGCTGAAGGTTGAGAATGGGCGGGTCCTGCTGGATGGCAAAGTGCTGGATGAACCGCCGCTTGCCGCGGTGCAGCGCCTGCTTGATGACAATGCCCAGAGCCATGTTGCGGGCCTGCCGCCCTTCCAAGGCGGACTGGCCGGTTACATCGCCTATGAATTTGGCCGCTGGCTTGAACCCAAGGCCCGCATTGCCGATTTTCCGCGGTTCACGCCGGATCTCGTGCTGCATTGTTATGACACGGTTGTGGGCATCGACCATTTGCAGGAGCGGGCGTGGATTTTTGCACAAAGCGAAGTTGAGGCCGATGCGCTGGAACAAGCGCTCAGGGAAAAACCAAAACCCCTGGGCCAACACAGCGTTGAAGGTTTCGTCTCGAATTTTGACCGCCCCGCCTATGAGCAGGCCGTTGCGGCGACCGTTGAAGACATTCTCGCCGGCGATATTTTCCAGGCCAATATCACCCAGGACTTTTCGGCTTCAAAGCCCAAGGACTTTGACGCCTTCGCGTTCTACCAAAAACTGCGCCACCAGAATCCAGCAACCTTTGCAGCCCTATTGGATGACGCCGACGTGCAATTGATTTCAAGCTCGCCGGAACGGCTGGTGAAGTTCGATGGTGTCACGGCCGAGGCCCGGCCCATCAAGGGCACACGCCGCCGCGATCCCGACCCGCAGCGTGATGCTGCCCTCATCACCGAGTTGCAGGCTTCCCGGAAAGACCGCGCCGAGAACGTGATGATCGTTGATCTTTTGCGCAATGACCTTTCGAAAGTCTGCAAGCCGGGTACTGTAAAAGTGCCGGTGCTGTGCGGGCTCGAGTCCTATGCCAATGTGCATCATCTCGTCTCGGTGGTGGAAGGCGATTTGCAGGACGGAAAACGCCTGACCGATCTGCTGGCGGCGGTGTTTCCCGGCGGCTCGATCACCGGTGCGCCAAAAATCCGTGCCATGGAAATAATTGCCGAGCGCGAACAACAGGCGCGCGGCGTCTATTGCGGCAGCATCGGCTATCTCGGCTTCAACGGCCATGCCGATTTCAACATTGCCATCCGTACCGTGCAGGCAACCTGTGACCGGCTGCATGTGCAAGGTGGCGGCGGCATCACCGCCAAGTCACAAAGTGCCGCCGAATATGACGAGAGCCTGGTGAAAATCGCCCGCATCATGGAGGCCTTCCGCCCATGATTACACTGATCGACAACTACGACAGCTTTGTCCACAACATCGCCCGCTATTTCGCCGAGCTGGGGGAACCCGCCCGCGTGGTGCGCAACGATGAAGTGACGGCCGATGATCTGAAAGTGAAAGCCATCGTCATTTCGCCGGGTCCGTGCACACCAAAAGAGTCGGGCCAATCGCCAGAGATTGTGGCGCGGCTTTCAGGGCAGGTTCCCATTCTCGGCATCTGCCTTGGCCATCAGGTGATCGGCGAAGTGTTCGGCCATGCGGTTGCGAGGGCAAAGCGCCCCATGCACGGCGACAGTTCCGAAATCGCCCACGACGGCAGCGGTGTTTTCGAAAGCCTGCCGCAGAATTTCAGCGCCGGGCGCTATCATTCGCTGATTGTGAAAAACGAAACCAATTCGCCCCTCGTTGTAACTGCCACCAGCGACGATGGCGAAATCATGGGGCTTCGCCACAAGGACCATCCGACATATGGCGTTCAGTTTCATCCAGAGTCCATTCTCACCGAACACGGTTATGATATGCTGCGGAACTTCCTGAGGATCGCCCGATGAGTCTGCTCTGGCTGGATGGCGAAGTGCGCTTTACTTTTTTCACGCCCTTTGATGTGCGTGACAGGGGACTGGCGCTGGGCGATGGCTTGTTCGAAACCATGCTCGTCATGAACCGCGTGGTCCTGTGGCAGGCGCTGCATCTCGACCGTTTGCAATGGTCGGCGAAAGCCCTGGGGATCATTTGCGACCGCGCCCGCATTGAAGCGGCAATCACCGAGTTGCTGGTCAAGTCAGACCCGGCGGCGCAGGTTTTGCGCATCACCCTGACCCGGGGCCTGACAGCCCGGGGACTGGCAGGCGATGGTGCTGTGCCGACATTGCTGTTGCAACTTGACCCTTACGATACGGCCCTCATCGGCCAGCCTGCAAAACTCGCAACATCCGGCATCCGGCGCAGCACATCCTCAATGGCCGCCAACCACAAGACACTTTCCTATGTTGATAACATCGCCGCGGCCCGCGAGGCCAAGGCGCTCAACGCTGACGACGCCTTGATGCTCAACACAGCCGACCATGTGGCGTGCACGACCATTGGCAATCTGTTTCTGCTGCAAGGCGGCAAACTTGTCACACCGTCCCTCGACCAGGGCATTCTGCCGGGTGTGACCCGTGCCGTGGTCTTGAAGGCAGCCAGGGAAAAAGGCCTCGACACCGATGAGCGCGTCGTTGCCCCCGTTGAACTCTTTGCCAGTGACGCCTGCTTCATGACCAATTCGCTGCGCTTGCTGCGCCCCATCACAAGCCTCGATGATCGCCCACTGGGCAAGACGGATGTCGCCACGTTTCTCGATGTGCTTCTCGACCTCGCCCACGCCCAATGCGGCACAAAAATCCAACTGACCTGAAGGGAAAGCCAATGAAATTCTTCGTTGATACGGCCGATGTCGCCGAAATCCGTGAGTGCCAGCAAATGGGCCTTGCTGATGGCGTGACCACCAACCCGTCGCTGATCGCCAAGTCGGGCCGCAAATTTGCCGATGTCATTGCCGAAATCTGCTCCTTCGTCGAAGGGCCTGTGTCGGCGGAAGTCGCCGCCCTCGACTATGACGGCATGATGCGCGAAGGCCATATTTTGCGGAAGATCGCCAAGAATGTCGCTGTCAAAGTGCCGCTGACCGTCGATGGGCTCAGGGCCTGCAAGACCCTGTCGAGCGAGGGCACAATGGTCAATGTCACGCTGTGCTTTTCTGCCAACCAGGCGTTGCTCGCCGCCAAGGCCGGGGCCACCTTCATCTCGCCTTTCGTGGGCCGGCTCGATGATATCAACCTCGACGGCATGGAACTGATTTCCGAGATCCGCCAGATCTATGACAACTATGGCTTCGCGACGAACATCCTCGCGGCATCCATCCGTTCGGCAAACCACATCAAGGAAGCCGCCCTCATCGGCGCCGACTACGCAACCGCACCCCCTGCCGTGTTGAAGGCGTTGGTCAAGCACCCCCTGACCGACAAGGGCATCGAGA
Organism: Hyphomicrobiales bacterium; assembly: GCA_031380375.1. Taxonomy (GTDB): domain Bacteria; phylum Pseudomonadota; class Alphaproteobacteria; order Rhizobiales; family Aestuariivirgaceae; genus Aestuariivirga. The sequence continues at coordinate 918 of JANNFZ010000224.1, read as the reverse complement.
CGTTTCTGGCGGACTGGAAAAAAACCGGCCAGGCGATTTAGAGGTCAAAGCGCCTCGATCTCGCGGGCGACGAGTTCCTGGAGCGTCCAGAGATAGTCATCTTGAATGCCAAGTGCTTCCAGATGCGAGACTGTGTTGTAGAGATAGTCAGCACCTGATCCCCAGTGGCCACAGGCGCGGGCGAGACCTTTGGCGACTTCGGCCGGAGGCCGGTCAGCCACGTAATTGTCGAGCTCGTTGGCATCGGCATAGAAGGCCAATGCCTGCAATGGGCCTTCACTGGTTGCAACGTCAATCCAGCGCACGCTCTCCAGTGCTTCGTCGCTGCCGATTTCACGAAACAACAGCGTGACCAGGTTCTTTCGCAGATCATCTTCGCCAAAGCGCATCGCCACGCCTTCGCAACTGCCGCCACGGTCAAGGCACATCATGTAGCCAGGTTGTTCAGGCGAGCCACGGTAGTTGTGGATCAACAGGGAGAAGGCGCGGTGCCAGCCTTGGGCCGTGGCGCGGCGCGTTTCCAGCGCTTCAAATTCCGGCTTCCAGATCAGCGAGCCATAGGCAAAAAGCCATAACGCCCCTGCAGGCCTGCCGCCAAGCACATATTCAATTGCCCTGTCATAGTCTGCATCAGTGTAATAGTCATACTTCGATTGATCGGCGTTGGTCTCTACCTTCCGGTGGCAATGAGCCACCAGGGCCGGCGTCAGACGCATGATGCGGGTGCCGCTCATCCGTTGATCGAGGCTATCTCTTTTACAACTGAATCAGTCTCGGACTTTGAAAGGCTGCCTAACCGCATGTCGACGCGCCAGCTCTTGCCACCCTCGACCACCGCGTAGAAGCCCTTGTTTTTCTCGGCGGCAAAGCCTTCGGTTTCCGACGTGCAGGGAAAGGCCATGCCGATTGCATCCTGGT
>JANNFZ010000202.1:0-1586 GCA_031380375.1 Hyphomicrobiales bacterium | reverse complement strand
CCTTGTCGGCCTTTTGACCATCATTGCAAGCTTTGCCGGCGCTGTGGCCCTGTTGGCGCTCCGTTTGCTCAGTCCGGCGTCCGCCCCGGTCGAGGGTTGGACGTCATTGGCCCTCGCCATCATGTTTTTCGGCGGGGTCAGCGCCTTCCTGACCGGAATCGCACTGGAATACATTTCCACACTTATGCTCCAGGCGCGGGGCATGCCACTGTACTTTACAGTGGACCGCTCAGTGGATGGCCTGCTCAGCGCGTATTTCCTGTCAAAGGAACCAAGGGCGATGGACAAAAATGACGCGGCCTGATGGATCCAAGGATGAAGTCCGTTCGGACGTTGCCCGGACGTTTGACAAATTCAGTGACGAATATGCGCAAACAGTCAACACGGCGATTGCCTTCACCGGCAACACCGTTGACACGTTCACGAAGGTCAAGGCGGAATATCTGCAAGACCTGGCGATGCGCCACTTTGGCAGCATTGAGCGGTTGAAGGTTCTGGATGTGGGTTGCGGCGTGGGCAGCATGCATCCCCACCTGCTCGGTGGATTCAAGAACCTGACGGGTGCCGACGTGAGCGAGGCCTCTCTGAAGCGCGCTGCCGCCGCAAACAAGACTGTCAGCTACCAATTCTATGATGGCTCCACATTGCCGTTTGCTGACGGCAGCTTTGACTGCGTTTTCACGACTTGTGTCATGCACCATGTGCTGCCGGAACAATGGCCGCGTTTTGCCAGCCAGATGTTCAGGGTGTTGAAGCCAGAAGGACTGGCGGTGGTGCTTGAACACAATCCACTCAATCCGTTGACCCGACGGGCCGTCGACAACTGCGAATTTGACGAAGACGCGGTGCTCTTGTGGCCGTCGGAAACCAGGAAATTGCTCAGGGAAGCAGGCTTCCGCAGCGTGCACAGCCGCACAATATTGTCCATTCCGTCCTTGCCGGGAATATTGCGTAAAGTCGACATGGCACTGGGAATGTTGCCATTCGGCGCGCAATATTTCGTTGCTGCTTCGCCCGGCGGACAGGTCCTTGGCAGGGCCAGGCGATGAGGCGATTGGCAGTTCTTTTGGCCAGGTTTTCGACCGTTGGCTTGACGGCCACACTGGTGTATTTTCTGGCGGCAAATGCGCTTCTGCTGCTTACACCTTTGCCGCCGCCGCTTTGTTCGGTGCTTGCCTATCTTGCCGGCATGATCGTGTCCTATTCGGGCCAGGCCCGCCTCACGTTCCGGGCGGCGGGAACACGGTCGCAGCTTTTCCGGTTCTGCATATTGTCGGCGCTGGGCCTGCTGGTCAGCTACATCTGCGTCGGCGTTGCGGAGTGGTATGGCCTGTCACCCCACTGGGCCACGGTCGCGGTCGCACTGATTGTGCCCACAATGTCATTCGTGTTGATGCTCAATTGGGTGTTCAAGGCCTGAGCGCCATGTCCCGATGATTGTCCCGTGGTTCGGGATGGCGTTTCGCGGTGCCTCGTCTAGCGCAGACTGTTCCAGGGCGCTTCGCTGGCCATCTCAACCGAGATGAAGCCATCGCCAACGCAGGGCCCGAATATGGCGAGCAGGCGCGATTCCTTGTCGCCGACCG
>JANNFZ010000179.1:0-4957 GCA_031380375.1 Hyphomicrobiales bacterium | reverse complement strand
ATCGGCTTACGAAACTTAGTTAAGCCTTGGTGACCACGCCGGGTCCGATGAAAAGCCGGGCGTCGGCACTTGCTGTTCAACATATCCCGTCACATCGACCGAAAAAAGCTGAGGGCCTCCCGTTTCGCCGCCGCTTTCACGGAAGAACATGATGACCCGGCTGTTTGGCGACCACGTCGGGCCCTCGTTGTGAAAGCCTTCCGTCAATATGCGTTCGCCTGACCCATCCGGCTTCATCACGCCAATGGCGAACTTTCCGCCGGCGTTTTTCGTGAAGGCGATCCATTGGCCGTCAGGCGACCAGACCGGTGTTGAATAACGTCCCTTGCCAAAGCTGATGCGTTGGGCCTCGCCGCCGCCATCACTCATGATATAGATCTGCTGGCTGCCGCCGCGGTCCGATTCAAAGGCGACAGTGGAACCATCCGGCGAAAACGAAGGCGCGGTGTTGATCGCCGCCACATCTGTGAGCTGGCGCAATTGCCGCGTCTGCAGGTTCATTTCAAAAATATTCGAGTTGGCGCCATCATCGCTTTGCAGGCTCATGATGATGCGGTTGCCGTCCGGCGAGTAGCGCGGCGCAAAGCTCATGTTCGGGAAATCGCCGACGATCTCCTTCTGCTTGGTGTCGATGTTATAAACAAAGACCCGGGGTGTTCCCGTATCAAACGACATGAAGGTGACTTCATTGGATGTTGGCGAAAAACGCGGCGTCAGCAGCAATTCACCCGAAACCGGCAACAGGACCGGATTGAATCCGTCCTGGTCCATGATGGCAAGCTTCTTGATGCGCTTTGATTTGTCGCCGGTCTCGTTGATGAACACGATGCGCGTGTCGAAATAGCCTTCGAACCCCGTGAGTGCCTTGTAAATCTGGTCGGATATCCGGTGCGCCAGGCGGCGCGCCACCTTGGGCGATGCGGCCAGCGACTGGCTGGCCAGAAGTTGCCCGGAATTGACATCAAACAGCTTGAAGGCCACGCGCAGCTTGCCGCCCTCCATGAAGGCTTGCCCGGTCACCAGGCCGCGCGCCTGCACTTGCCGCCAACTGGCGAAATCCGGGTTCTGTTCAAAGTCGGCAATGCGCTCGATGAAGCTTTCCGGCGGCAGCGGATTGAAATAGCCGGTGCGCTGGAGGTTGTTGGCGATGACGCCGGCAACAGTCGCCGCCAAATCCTCTGATCCCGCCCCCGCCAGAAAAGGTGTGATCGCAATGTTGATCGGTTCAAGCTTGCCGCCGATCACGTCGCCGGTGTTGGCGGGCTCTTCCTGTGCCATGGCGCTGGCCCCGCCGAAGACCAGGAACAGCAGGAGTGCAAAAAGGCGCAGCCGCGACGCATCAAATCTTTCAGAAAGAACCATGGCGGATGTCAACCTCTTGTGTCCCTGGGATCGAAGCTCAGAATCCACCTGGCATAGCCTTTGTATTTTCCGGGCGGGAAGAAATTATACGGCTGGCATTCAACGACGGCCGATGATGCGGCCAGTGCCACGGCATCAAGCAGGAAATCGCCGGTCTGGGCGGGCTTCGGCGGGCCCTTCAAAGTGCCGTCTTGGTTCAGCGTGAAGTCAACATCGACGACAATCTTGATATTGTCGTCAAGGGCGGCGGCCGGCGGCTTGAAACACTCACGTATGCGCGCCACCAGCGCGTCCTTGAATGTGGCCTTGGCGACCGCTTCCTCGCCTTGCACTTCAAGCTTGCCCTGGTCAGGGGAACCATCGGTTTCGCCGGATTTCTTGGGTGCCGTCTTTTTCTCCTGTGACTTGTCCTGGAGCAGGTCCTCGATCGCGGCAACATCGAATTTCTCGGCCTTCTTCTTTTTTTCGTCGGCCTCTTTTTTCTTTTTGGCGGCGAGCTCGTCCTTCTTTTTCTTTTCCTCGAGCTTCTTCACTTCGTCTTTTTTCTTTTGGACCTCGTCCTCCAGCTTTTTCTTGAGGGCGAGTTCCGCCACCTGCTCGGCCTTGGCTTGGGCCTCGGCTTCCGCCTTCAGCAATTCCTCGAGCTTGGTGTCTTCGACAGGCTTGTCTTCGGGCTTCACTTCGGGCTTTGGCGCAGGCTCCGCATCCTTGATCTTGGCATGCTCCACAACTTCTTCGGCCACATCGGGAACGGGTTTCACATCCTTGGTGACTTCCGTCAATTCAGCCTTGGGTTTGTCCTGTTTTGGAACCTCGCGCCTGGTTTCGGCCTTGATGGCGGTCTTGTCGCTGATGTTGGAAATATCGACGACCACAGCGACTTCCTCGGCCACGGGTTTTTGCTCAATTGTCGGCAAAACCGCAAAACCGCCCAGCAGCAGGGCGGCATGGATGAGGACTGAAGCAGTGAGGCTTCGCTTCATGGTCAGTTGCCTGCCGGGACCACGTCCTTGGTGGTCGTGACCAGGCCGATTTTCTTGTAACCCGCCGCATTGAGAACACCCATGACTTCCATGACGGCACCATAGTCAACCTTGGTGTCGGCCCTGACATAGAGTTGTTCCTGGTTGCCGTTCTTGGCCAGTGCCTTGAGTTTTGCCGCAAGTTCAGCCAGCGGAATTTCAGCTTCCTGCAAAAACACCTTGCGGTCGGCCTGCACGCTTATGGTCAGCGGTTCGGTCTGGGTGTTCATGGCCGCGGCTTCGGTCTTGGGCAATTCCACAGGCACACCAACCGTCATCAGTGGTGCTGCCACCATGAAGACGATGAGCAACACGAGCATCACGTCGACAAGCGGTGTGACGTTGATTTCGCTCATCGTGCCATGGCGGCTGACGCGTCTCCCGCGCCGTCCGCCACTGCCCCTCATGCCAACCGATCCTACCATCTTGCTCAGGCCCTTTCGTCAAGCTGGCGCGAAATGATGGCCGAGAATTCATCGGCGAAATTTTCCAGCCGCGAAGCAATCTTTGACGCGTCAGCCGAATACATATTGTAGAAGATTGTCGCCGGAATGGCCGCAACAAGGCCGATGGCCGTGGCAAACAGCGCTTCGGCGATGCCGGGTGCGACGACGGCGAGGTTTGTCTGGCCGGAATTGGCGATGCCTTGAAACGCTGTCATGATGCCCCAGACGGTGCCGAAAAGCCCGATGAAAGGACCCGCCGAACCGGTGGTCGCCAGAAACAGCAACCGCGATTCAAGATCATTCATTTCTTTCTGGATCGCCACATCCATGACTTTCTCGATGCGCTTCTGCACGCCTTGAAAGCCCGCCCGCATCGCCGCCCCCTGGCTCCGCTTCCATTCCTGCATGGCGATAATGAAAATGCTGGCAAGCCCTGCCGTCGGTGCCCGTCCCGTGGCGATATAGATGTCATCCAGCGACTGGCCCGACCAGAAGGCCTGTTCGAAACGGTCATTGGCGGCGTGTTCGCGCCGGAAGGTGAAAAATTTTTCGATGATGATGGCCCAGCTCCAGACCGATGCAGATGCCAGCCCGAACATCACGAATTTGACGATGAGACTGGCGTGCAGGACGAGGTTCCACAGCGAGATATTGCTGGCCTGCGCAACCGCGTCGGTGGTGATCTGTTCCATGAAACTCCCGCACTCTCAATATGGCCTTGGCTGGTTTTGCCCAGCCGTCCAAAGCCTTGTATTGAAGGCCGCCCATCCGGCCCTGCTCAAACCTTCTAACTCTGTCGAAACTGCGGCAGTTCAAGGCTTTGCCCAGGCCTGCGACAGTCGTGAACCGGGATGAACCTGTTCCGAATTGTGATTGAATCGTTTATGGTTAACAAAGGGTTAGGATGGCGTTCCCGAGAGGAGCCTGGCCATTTCCGGCGGCAACCGCCGGGGCTTCCCGCGCCCGTCGATCAGTACCGCTGTCACTTCAGCCGTGAACAAGGCTTCCGCGCCCCGCAACACTTTTTGGCGCATTTCGAATCGCGCCCCCGCCTGTTCAACGGGCACCGTTTCGATTGTCAGCTCTTCATCAAACCGTGCCGGTTTCAGAAAATCGCAAACCATGCGCCTGACCACGAACATCAACCCGTCACCCGCCATCATGGCCTTCTGGTCGAGCCCCAGCACGCGCAGAAAATCCGAGCGCCCGCGCTCGCAGAATTTCAAATAGTTGGCGTGATAGACAAAGTCGGAAAAATCCGTGTCCTCATAGTGGACGCGAAGCTCCAGACGGTGCGTGCCATCCACAATGCTGCCTTCAAGCATCCTCCGGATCCAGCGGCAAAGAGCCTTGGGTGATCTCAGGCCGTGCGGGCATGGCAAGTCCCAGATGGCGAAACGCATGATGGGTCAACAGCCGCCCGCGTGGTGTCCGATTCAAAAATCCAAGCTGCAACAAATAAGGCTCGACGACATCCTCGATGGCGTCGCGACCCTCGGACAACGAGGCCGCGATGGTATCAATCCCGACCGGCCCGCCGCCGAAATTGAGCGCGATGCAGGTGAGATAACGATGATCCAGGGCATCGAGTCCGACGGCATCAACTTCCAATGCTTTCAAGGCCTTGTCGGCGGCAGCGGAATCAACGCGTGAAGCACCGTCAACAGCTGCAAAGTCGCGCACCCGCCTGAGCAATCGCCCAGCGATGCGTGGTGTGCCTCGGGAGCGCTTGGCAATTTCCTTTGCGCCGTCCTCGGTCACAGCGAGATTGAGAATGCGGGCACCACGCCGGACGATTTCCAGAAGTTCCACATCGGAATAAAATTCAAGACGAATGGGAATGCCGAAACGGTCGCGCAGCGGCGAGGTCAGAAGGCCGGTGCGGGTTGTGGCACCGACAAGCGTGAATTTCGCCAGATCAATTTTGACGCTGCGTGCCGAAGGCCCCTCGCCAATGATGAGATCTAGCTGAAAATCCTCCATGGCGGGATAAAGGATTTCCTCGACCGCCGGATTGAGCCTGTGGATCTCATCGATGAACAGCACGTCGCGTTCTTCGAGATTGGTAAGGAGTGCAGCAAGGTCTCCGGCCTTGGCAATTACGGGCCCGGAAGTTGAACGAAAATT
>JANNFZ010000174.1:0-6847 GCA_031380375.1 Hyphomicrobiales bacterium | reverse complement strand
GTCAGTTTTGGATGACTCATGCAAAACTGACCGCTATCTAAGATATTGCATTGGACGAATGGTACTCATTTGGTATTGTAGGACCATGGCTTTGAATTCCCGGGCAACAGAGCAATCGGACACTGCCGCAAAGGGCATCGACACGTGGGCAAGTGTCGACATTCTGAATGCATTTGTCGCAGGCCAAGAGCGCGCCGTTGCCGCCGTCAAGCATGCCATTCCTGAAATTGCTGCGGCGGCTGATGCATTGGCCATAAGGCTCGCAGCGGGTGGCAGGCTTGTCTATGCCGGGGCCGGAACATCAATTCGGGTCGCCGTCCAGGACGGCAGCGAACTGCCAGCCACTTTCGGCATGGCCGAAGACAGGCTTCTCTACCTCATTGCCGGTGGCAAGGCCGCTATGTTCGACACCATGGCAGAAGCCGAAGATAATATTGATGCGGGCAAGCACGATGCCGAACAGCTTCTGGCAACCGACACTTTGATCGCCGTCGCGGCCTCGGGCCGAACACCCTATACAATTGCGGTAGCCGAATGTGCCAAGGCCAAGGGTACCACGGTCATTGCCGTCGTCAACAACCGGCGATCAGCGCTTGGCGCGCTCGGTGATATCGAAATCGTGCTGGAGACGGGTGCTGAAGTTATCGCCGGATCAACGCGCATGGGTGCGGGCACGGCCCAGAAGGCCGCACTCAATCTGCTCTCAACCCTTGTCCATATCCGCCTGGGTGCGGTCCATGACGGCCTGATGGTGAATATGCAGCCGGGCAACGCCAAGCTCAAACAACGGGCGGCGGAAATCGTCGCAAAGATATCAGGGGCGAGCATTGCCGAGGCCGGTCAAGCACTCGACCGCGCACAATCAAAGGTGAAACCCGCCATCATGTTGTGTTCAGGTGCAACCAGCGCCGAAGCAGCGCTTCAGCTTTTGCAAGTAGCCAAAGGAAATTTGCGCCAGGCACTGGCGCAACTGGAAAAAACTTTGGTGAAGTGACGGCGTTTTCAACGGGACAATACCAGAAATCAATGCCGCGCCATGTTTTGCGGCGAATGGAGCAGCTTGTGTGACTGGCCAGCCCGTCATTGTCGACGGTGGGCAAATTTTGCCCGGGAGTTTGGATGTTTTGGCACTGGTTTGAACTTTCAAGGCTTCAACTGAATTTTGAAAGGTAGTTTTCGCACAAAGCAACCGTGCCATCGGTGTAAGGCAGACCCATGGATTTTGCCAATTCGGTTTCGGAATGCGAGCCAATCCAGGCGACGAGAAGCAGACGGCGAAACATAATGAAGGTGGGAATTTCCAATTCATCTTCACGCGACAGCACGCCCGCCTTGCGATAGCCAATCTTCCACGCGTCGATGAGATCGGGAACCTGTGGCTCATGCTCATAAAATGAAACCGGCGTTGCCGCATCATACATGTACCAGCCAAAACCACAGTCATCGAAATCAATGACCTTCACTGCGTCACCGTCAATCAACAGATTTGCCAAACGCAGATCGCAATGGATCAGCCCGAACAGCTCATTGCCCCTGCCATAACCGCCGAGGCGTTTGCCGATCAATCCGACGGTGCGCGCAAAGACTTTGGCCTTTGCCACGTCAACGCCCATGCCATCGCGCCAACGGCCCCAATGGGGTTTGTGCTCTCCGAGGCTCGTATCAAAATCCCAAGTGTGGCGTTGGAAAAAACCGGGGCGGCTCCATTGGCGCGCATGAGCATGCATCCGTGCCGTGACTTCACCAAGAATCTCAAACGGCTTTGCGAGGTCTTCACCAATGCCTGGTTCTTTGCCGCTTTCCCAATCCGAAAGCACCACGTAGCGCGGGTGGGCCAAAGCCTGGTGCAATACCTCCTGAATGATTTCCCCATTCCTGCCTTTGATGGGGTGCGGAGTCACAACCACACCCTTCGCACGCAGATCCATCAACCAGGCCAGCTCCGATGCAATTGCCGCTTTGGAATGGTAGCCGTGACGGTGAATACGCAAAGCCCAGCGCCGGCCGTCACCGGCCGCGACGGCATAAGTTGCGTTTTCGGACAAGTTGACCATCTTCACGGCAACATCGTCGGGCAAATCAAAGTGCAACACTGCTGACCGGGCGACATCGAGAAGAATTGCCAGTTGCCCGCGATGCGACAGTGAATCAAAGTCCTTGGTCATGCGCGCCAACCTCAGCTATCCCGGCCACCAATTGTTGCCAGCACTTGCTCGATGCGGGCAAGACCTGTTTGCACATCGGCAGTTGATCCGGACATATACAGGCGTCCCGCTGCCCCAATCATCTGCACATCCACGAGGGTGAGTTTCGGCGCAGCTTTTTCGGCCTCATTTGCAGCAATCGCTGCATAAAGAGCTGGAACCATTTCGCAGATCAGCAAGGTTTCACCGGAAAGCAGCATGGACGCCTGGCGGTTGCGATTGATGATGACAGCATGCTGGTCGGCCACATCCTCGATCACATCGGTATAGAGGACTTTGGGTTTGAGTTGCTCCCCGGCAGCGAGCCCCAAGCCTTGAAGCATCGAAGCCCCGGCCAGCAGCAGCTTGTCCCTGTCATTGCCGTGAATTTCAAGAATGCCGAATTGCCGTTCCACAAACAGGATGCCAGGTTCAAGATCCGGGTCGGCTTTCAACGCCAGATCAATGACGCGCTCGATCATCAGCCCGGGGGCAACCTCGATGATCAACGCGTGCTGACCCGCATAGGGAGGGTAGCCGCGCGCCCGCGTCGGGGTGCCAAGATAGGCGGCAAATTGCGGTTGCAGGCATTCCAGTGAAAGATAAACCCGCAACTCGCCCTTGGCAGTTTTGCGTTCAAGAGCCACGTCTGATTCCCGGCATTACTTGGTGCTGCCGGATGTGAAGTGCCTGGAAACATCAGCATGGGGCCGCGGAATAACATGGACCGAAACCAAGGTGCCCACCTGGCCTGCGACTTCAGCCCCGGCTTCTGTTGCCGCCTTCACTGCGCCAACGTCTCCGTTGATGATGACGGCAACCAAGCCATCGCCCACTTGTTCGCGGCCGATAATAGTCACGTTGGCGGCTTTCACCATGGCATCTGCGGCTGCCATGGCAGCGACATATCCTTTTGTTTCAATCATTCCAATTGCATTGCTCGACATGATATTCTCCTTTGTCAATTGTCCAACTACTTGATCTTCCCGGGGGGGTTGGTGTCGTCATCGATGGAGCCAATGATCAGCGCATCGATGGGCGGTGGTTTGCCCGGAAACCATGAGGCGGCAACAGATCCCGTTGCCACAATGACTTTTTCACCGTCGCCACACCCGAGTGGATCAAAAGCCAGCATTCGGTTTGAAGTCTCGTCAATCAGCACTTCGAGTATGGATCCGGCAGGAACTTCACCCAGCTTTTTAGTGGACCAGATGCGGCCCGTAACTGTTGCTTTCAGCATTATCGCCTCCTCTCAACTTTCAATCCCAGTTTTCGCAGTTTGTCACGTGCCAGCGGGGTAAGCACCGCCGTCGGTCCCAATATCAATGTGCCTTTTCCTGCAAAGCTCTCAATGCGCTGTTCGCCAACCACGCCTTCAACCACTTCTGCAACTGCAGTCGACGATGCGAATGCCATTGCGGTCGCGGTTGGTCGTGCTGTTGCAGACCGGCTCAACTCAAAACGCAACTTTCCGGCACGCACCGCCTCAATCACACCCAAGCTGGCGAGACGGCTGACAAAAGCCTGCAGCTCCGCTTCCGATGACACACTGACGGTTTCGACACCATGAGCGGGGGCACCACGGCTGACCAACGTTTCGCGCAACACTTCCCTTACCAGCCCGCGCAATTCATTCGATGTTTCGGCGTTCATCTGGTACCTCACATCTTCAATGCATGTTCGGCAGCACTGGCTGCAGCCGTCACTTCGGATTCGCTGCCTGACAAATAGAGTCTGCCAGTGGCGCCAATCATGCGGTAGTCGACAATCTTTATATTCGCTGCTTTTTCAGCTTCATTGGCAGCCAGAATGGCATAGGCGGCAGGCTCGGTTTCAAGCACATAGAGCGTCTCGCCAGCCAAAACCATCGACCCGCCCTTGTTGCGGTTGATCAGGAAAGCATGATTGGGATCGATTTTCGTGATGATCCTCGAAGCCAATATCCTGGGTCTGATCGCGTCAGAAGAATTTTTCCCCATTGATGCAAGAACTGCTTCTGCCGCGGCTTTGACGGCAGCCACATCGCGCGAATGGATTTCAAGGTAGCCATACTGCCGCTCGACGACAAGGATGCCGCCCTGCACATTGGCTTCTTTCAGTGCTATGTCCGTCAAGGCCTCAATATCAAGGCCGGGCGCCACCTCAATGATCTGGGCAGCCATGTTTTTGCGCGGCAAAGAACCTTTGACCCACGAGCCCATGTAGCACATGGTTTGCGGCTGCAGCTGGTCAAGGAAAATGAATGAGCGAAGAGTTGCCATGATCTATGCCGCGAGGACCGCGTTTAATTCCTCAACGATAATCCTGCGAAGTTCGCGGCGGAGCTCACCTGCATCAGGATTGCTGGCGACAAGCACAGCGGCGGGACGCGCAGGCTTTGGAAGATGCAGCGGATCGAGTCCCGCGAAATTCCCGAATGCTTCATCGGCTGACTTGTTGTAGGCAATACGGGTGAATTGCAGAAGGTGATACGGCGTCAGGTTTTCACTTAACGATGAGCCTCCTTCAAAGCCGGTTCCAATCGTCATGGAGGGACCGAGATTGGTTTCAAATCCCGATGCGCCAAGTGAACATCCCACATTCACGGCGAGACGCAGCGCCGGCAATGCCGCCGCAAGTGCCAGAATGTTGATTTCGTTTTTGGAATGAACGGCCGCCGAATGCCCCTGGCCGGACAGCCGCATCATCGAACGCGCTGCCGAAATCGCCTGATCAATGCCGCCGACTTTGGCAAAGCCCAGAACCGGACAGAGTTTTTCACGCACAAGTTTTTCTTCCGGCTGGACCATCGTCACCGGAGTGACCAGGATTTTGGCGTTGGGAGCGGCAAAGCCCGCCTCGCGCGCAATGATGCTTGCATCCTTGCCAATCATCGCAATGTTGAAACCATTGCCGGTGAACAGCAACTTGCGGATTTTTGCAGTCTCTTCATCGGTGCAGATGTGTGCACCCTCGGCTTTCAGTGCGGCGAGCAGATCATCAGCAATGCACGCGAAAGCCAACACGGCTGATTCATTGGTGCACAAAATGGAATTGTCGAAAGCTTTCGAGGCCACAATGCGTTTGGCGGCGCGCCTGATGTCTGCACTGTCATCGACGATCACCGGCGCATTGCCAGGGCCAACGCCCAGAGCCGGGTTGCCGGAGCGATAGGAGGCCTTCACCACCGACGGTCCACCCGTCGCAATGACAAGATCAACGCGCTCGTCGCTCATCAACTTTTCAATCAGCGGAATGTTGGGGTCTTCCAACACCTGGATTATGCCGTCCGGCGCACCCGCCGCCTTGGCTGCTTCCATCATCATGCGGCCTGCGTCCACGCTGCAGGCTTTGGCACCGGGGTGCGGGCTCAGGATGATGGCGTTGCGGGTCATCAAAGCCAGCAGGGTCTTGAAATAGATTGTGGCAATCGGATTGGTTACCGGGATCAACGCGAACAAAACCCCCGCCGGCCGTGGCAGCTCCACCATCTTGCGGCTTTCGTCAATGCGGGGGCCGCTGAAATCCTCGCCCGCATAAAGCTCCACCAGCCCTTTGGAACAGGCTTCGTTCTTTATGCGCTTGTGTGCAACGACACCCATTCCGGTTTCGCGCACTGCCCATTCGGCATAAGTCTGGGCCTTGTCGAAAGCTGCGCCGGCAACCGCATTGACGATGCGCAATGTGGCGGTGCGGTCCAACTTCTGAAAGTGCTTGGCGCCCCAGCGGGCACGCTCCAGCATCATGCGGCCCCGTTCAAGGGCGGCATCGGGAACTTTCAGGAGAACTTCATTCATCACTTGAGTCCTCAGCCGGCTTTTGCTGCGGCGTGGAGCAGTTCGCGGGCGCGCGGCATGGCCGCATCATAACGATCCATAATTTCCTGGCACATGCCGGCACTGAGCAGCACGCCGGGTTTCCATTGCAGCACGCGCTTGTCCAATGACGAGAAAATCGCCCAAATGCCATTTTCATAGAGAGCCCGCGAAACCGAGACCGCACCTTCGGGATGATTGTATTCCAGTCCGAGGATCACACCCTTCTGGCGAACACCCGTGAAAAAGTCGCCGTGCTTTTGCATCATGTCCTGCATGGCTTCGCGGAAGAATTCCGTGACGGCTGCAACATTGGCCACTGTTTCGGGGCGCAAAAGCATTTCCAGAACCTTGTGGGCCACGATGCAACCCAGCTCGGCACCACCTGATGTACTGATATGTGCCGCGCCATCTTCGTTCAACCACTGGCCAGAGCGTTCATTCACAAGGCAGGCACTGATGGGGTAGAGTCCACCGGTCAGGCCTTTTGCCGTCACCATGATATCAGGTTGGATGCCGTAGGTTTGCCATCCCCACATCCGGCCCGTGCGCATCAAGCCAGTCTGCACTTCATCTGCGATATACAACGCGCCATATTTTTCACACAGCGATTTGCACGCGTTCAGATAGCCTTCCTTCGGCATCGGAAAGCCATAGGTTGCCGGAATTGTTTCCATGATCAGCGCCGCGCAATCGCCGCCCTTCAGGGCCTGCTCCATCGCATCAGTGTCGTTGAACGGAACCTGGATGAAAGTTTCCGGCTGGTCAGCCAGGAATATCTTGGTAAAACGATCATCACCGGTTGCCACCGACAGTCCGGAGTGCCCATGATAGCCTTTGATGATCGACACAATCTTGCGCCGCTTGGTC
>JANNFZ010000168.1:0-2041 GCA_031380375.1 Hyphomicrobiales bacterium | reverse complement strand
CATGGCCATGGGCGTTGAAGTCATCATTCACGAGCCGGGTCTCGCCGCGCAAACCTATCAAGGTTCCGTGATTGAAAACGACCTCGCGGCCTTCACGGCACGTTCCGACATCATCATCAGCAACCGGCTGACCGAGGCAATCAAGGACGTTGGCGCAAAAGTCTATACGCGCGACCTGTTTGGTGAAGGTTAGACCGCTACTCTGTCACCGATCCCGCATTTGCAAAGCGAGCCGGGAAATCAGCGACCGTGCATCCTCCCCGGGATTCCATGCAAGACTTTCTCTTGCGCGCGAAATTTGGAGAACATTGGCCGGCAGGTCAAATGGCCGGGCCGGCTGCCAATTCAATTGAAGCGGGCGTCCCGCCTCTTCTTCTACCAATTTGACAACCTGGCGTTCGGTCAACCCGACACCGGAACCAATGTTGAAGGTGCCCTCTATACGGGAGCCGGAATTGCAAATACCGGCAACCAGCGCGGCAAATTCGTCAACCGAGAAATAGTCGCGCATGTTCTCACCACTGCCAAAGATCGCAAGGCTTTTGCCCTTCAATGCCGATTCAACAGCCAAGGACATGAAGCCGTGTTTCCCGCCCAATTGCCAGCGCCCAACCGGGTTTGCCGCCCGGAGCACAAGACCAAAAACTGCCTGGGTACTGCTGAAGTAATTAATGGCCTGCTCCGCCAACTGTTTGCCCAGACCGTAAGCCGTTGTGGGCTTTGGCAACGTCTCTTCGTCAATTGGTTGCATGGCTTGCCGTCCATAGATCTGTCCGCCTGACGAAAGATAGATCAGATGTGGACGCCTCCCCGCAGCGCGAACAAGCGACAACAAGTCAATGAGCGGCAGCAAATCATTCTCAATGCCTTGTCGCTCGAGATTGCTGCCATTCGATGGCTTTGCCCCATGGGCAAGATACACGATGCTATCAGCCTCCGACAGGCAGGCCCTGGCTTCCGCCGATCCAGCCTCACAAGATGCAAACGGCACACTGAGGCCGGCCAGGAAATGGATGTCCGGATGACGGGAAATTATGGTTGCAGAAATACCCCGCCTTGCGAGTTCCTCACAAAGATGCTTTCCGATGAAACCGGTGCCGCCGACAATCGCAATGGACCTGCCAATTGTCACCCTGCCTTGTACCTCTGCCGGTCGTTGAGACGCCTTATTCTATCGATGGCAAGGTGTTCAAAACGCGCGATAACCGCCCTTCTCTGCCCGGCTTTCATCGTTTGTGATTCAGCCCTGCGCCGTTTGAAAATTACCGTGTCCATGGCTATCACATGGTCCCAGCCCGCAGCCATGGTTTCGATGTTCCACAACCAATCTTCGTAGGCAAAACCATTTGCGATATTGCGTGTCGAATACGGCACTTCGGTGTAAGCCTCAGTCGGCGCGAAACACAATGCGTCGTAGTAATTGGAAAAATAGTAGAAATACGGACTGAAGATCACGCTCGCCGGGTCTGGTTTCACAACGATGTTGTTGATCCGGTCAAATATCCAGTTCAACTCGGGATGAACGATAACCCGGCGGCGGTCGGTTTCCGCGGCGGCACAAAGGGCGGCGGCCTTTGCCAGCCAGTTTTCACTGAACAAGTCATCCGCGTCCAGAAAAGCGAGCCACCTGCCCGCAACATTCTGCGCCACGGCATTGCGGACTTTGCCCTGGTCCTTGAATGAATACTCCTGAACCTGCCAGTGTGCGTATTCCGGCCGGCAGAAATATGCGCGGCATTCATCTGTGACATTGTCAAACGCAAACACTCTTTGCACGGTCCAGCCTGCCTTCTCGGCAGCAAGTATGGCGGCCTCCGCGCTGCGCAGTGTGGGACCTGCCATGAGCGTTTCATTGTGAGCGGTAATTGCAACAACAATGTCGTTTGACTTGGTCATTGCCGCTTGCCTGCGTGTATTCTTATATTCTCGACATAGCCGGCACGGTTTCGCTCGACCAAATTGTATTTTTTAAGCAACGCCGAACGCGCAAGAGCTGCGCCCCGGTCAGCAAGCACTTGCCTGATAGCGTCAACAAAGCCAT
>JANNFZ010000159.1:0-2491 GCA_031380375.1 Hyphomicrobiales bacterium | reverse complement strand
GCCGCCGGCATGAACCCGATGGATCTGAAGCGCGGCGTTGATCTCGCGGTGGCCTGCGCCATCGACGACATCAAGAAGCGCTCCAAGAAAGTGAAGTCATCGGAAGAAATCGGCCAGGTCGGCACGATCTCGGCGAATGGCGACAAGGACATTGGCGACATGATCGCCCGTGCCATGCAGAAGGTCGGCAATGAAGGTGTGATCACGGTTGAAGAAGCCAAGACCGCCGAAACCGAACTCGATGTCGTCGAAGGCATGCAGTTCGACCGGGGCTATCTCAGCCCATACTTCATCACCAACGCCGACAAGATGATCGCTGAACTGGAAGACGTTTATATTCTTCTCCACGAGAAGAAGCTGTCTTCGCTCCAGGCCATGCTACCCATCCTTGAAGCCGTTGTTCAGACTTCGAAGCCCTTGCTCATCATCGCCGAAGACATCGAAGGCGAAGCACTGGCCACGTTGGTCGTCAACAAGCTGCGCGGCGGATTGAAGATCGCTGCCGTCAAGGCACCAGGCTTCGGCGACCGCCGCAAGGCCATGCTCGAGGACATCGCTGTCCTGTCGGGCGGCCAGGTGATCTCGGAAGACCTCGGCATCAAGCTTGAGAACGTGACCCTCGACATGCTCGGCCGTGCCAAGCGTGTGAAGGTCGAGAAGGAAAACACCACGATCATCGACGGCGTTGGCAAGAAGGCCGACATCGCCGGCCGCATCGCCCAGATCAAGGCGCAGATCGAGGATACGACCTCTGATTACGACAAGGAAAAGCTCCAGGAGCGTTTGGCCAAGCTTGCAGGCGGCGTTGCCGTCATCAAGGTCGGCGGCTCAACCGAAGTCGAAGTGAAGGAAAAGAAGGACCGCGTTGACGACGCGCTGAACGCCACGCGGGCAGCCGTTGAAGAAGGTGTGGTTCCAGGCGGTGGCGTTGCATTGCTGCGCGCCAAGAAGGCCGTGGACGCATTGACCTCAACGAACCCTGACATCGCGGCCGGCATCAAGATCGTGTCCAAGGCTTTGGAAGCGCCGATCCGCCAGATCGTCGAGAACGCCGGTGTGGAAGGCTCGATTGTCGTCGGCAAGCTGTTGGAGAAATCCGGCAACTGGGGCTTCAACGCCCAGACCGAAGAATACGTCGACATGGTGCAGGCCGGCATCATCGACCCCACGAAAGTGGTGCGCGTGGCCCTGCAGGATGCAGCCTCGGTTGCGGCATTGCTGATCACCACCGAAGCGATGATTGCCGAAAAGCCCAAGGACAAGCCATCAGGCATGCCCGGCGGCGGCATGGGCGGCGGCGGCATGGGCGGCGGCATGGATTTCTAAGTCCGGCACACTCCATCGGCGGGCTTGACCCGCCGACCCACAACCAAGAATACCAAACCCCGGGCGCAATCCCGGGGTTTTTTGTTTTTGACGGTGTATTTTGCGCACTTTAGAGCATCGGGCGGTCAATTGAATCCGTATCCTGCTGCTGTGAAGTAGTTTGAGCATTCATCTTTTGAGAAGAGTGCACAGATGTTTCCGATGGCTTTCCAGAGTTCCTCGATGGTCCGTGCAGCAGTTGAGCGGAGGTGTGCTTTCAGTTTTGAGAAAGCCATCTCGATTGGATTGAGGTCAGGACTATAGGGTGGGAGGAAGAGGAGCCAGGCACCGCAGGCGCGGATGGCTTGCTCGGCCCTCGCGCTCTTGTGGCTGGAGAGATTATCCATGATCACGACATCACCAGTCTTGAGGGCGGGAGCCAACTGGGTTTCGATGTAGGTTTCGAAGATGGCCCGGTTCATCGGAGCATCAATGACCCAAGGGGCAATGAGACCGTCGCACTTGAGGCCTGCAACAAATGTCTGCGTGCCCCAGTGACCAAAGGGAGCTTTGCTGTTCAGCCGTTCGCCTTTCAAGGAACGCCCGCGTGTCCGGGTCATTTTTGTCGTGGTTCCAGTCTCATCGACGAAGATCAGCCGTCCGCGCTGTTCCCGCATGATGGGCTGACGGCCCGTCTTCCATTCCGTCCGCGCCTTGGCCAGTTCAGGCCTGTCTTGTTCGCTTGCCCGAAGTGTTTTTTTTAAAGCTGAGCCCACAGGCAATCAGGAACTTTGAAAGCCTGGACGTGTCCGGCCTGATGCCTCTTGCCTTCTCAAGTACCAATGACAACTCTGGCATGGTGATGTCGCTCCTGGCTGCAACAGTGGAAAGAATGAAATCCTTGTGAGGTCCGAGCTTGCCATGCCGGAAGCCGCCGCGCCGGCGCGGTTCAACGCTGCCCGTCTCGCGCCAACGCTTCATCAGGTTCACGGCAAAAGACACAGATGTCCCGAAGTGGGCGGATGCCTCATGGCACGAGCGTCCGTCTTCCACAAAGGCTACAACACGGCCTCGCAGATCGTTCGAGTAAGGATGCGGCATGGCAAATCACCTCCGCACACCTTGAATCACCTTCAAACTGATTTGTGAACCAAATTCGATTCCAACTGACCGCCCGACGCTCTAG
>JANNFZ010000112.1:0-8325 GCA_031380375.1 Hyphomicrobiales bacterium | reverse complement strand
GGGGCCAGCGGCATAGGCGATGCCCCATTGTGCCATCAGGCATTTGGGATCGGCTTTGGCTGCCTTCCGGAAACAGCGCAGCGCTTCATCGTGATTGTAGCCATAACACCAGGCAAGACCCCGGTCGAACCAGCGCTGCGCCTGCTTGCTGCGCGTTGAAATTTTGCTGCTGTAGCGGCCAAGGTCGAAGGGATAGGACATGGCAATGCCCCTCAATAGCGTTTGCTGAACAGCCCGCGCTGTTCATAGACGTTGGCGGCTTCCTCGATGAAGGCGGCAATGCGTGTGGCTTTGTAAGTGTCGCGCAAAGTTTTTGCCATGGCCAGAAGATCATCCCTGGATTTGGCCCGGCCAGGGCGGAGCAATTCATAGGCCTGCATGATCAGGTCTTGCGGTACATCGACGAGTTCTGCGGCGCGTTCAAAATTTTCGGCCAAGCGCGGGCGGCCGGCGGAGCGGGACACATCAGCCTGGTCATTGAGGGCTTTTGGCGTGATGCGCAGGTCTTCGATGGTCACGACACCTTTCAGCACCGCGTCAAGCGTCAAATCAGAAAGCGGTTTGCCGCGCGTGCCCTTGATCCGGGCGGCGTGTTTCTCGGCGAGGGGATAGTCGGCTTTGCTGTAAGTCATGGACGGCGGCCCTTGAAGGTGATCTCGGTTTCGATGGGGCTTTGGCCTTCGGCTGTCATTTCGGTTTCGATGGCATAGATCATTGCCACGCGGGCGTGATAGCGCGACCCCATGGCTTCACCGCGTGTGGGCACAACGATGGGCTCGGGCATTTCACCCAACGCATAGGCGGCGGCGTTGGCGGCCATCGTGCGATAGTGTTCGAGCTTGGTGATGGGCGCGTTGGAAAAAAGTTCGAGATTGTGGTGGGGCAGGCGGTCTTTCTGGTGGATGACGGCAGTACCTTTGGCCTGAAGGCCAATGCCAATGCCGGAACCTGCAAGGCGGGCGGCGGAAAGACCAAGGAATGATGTGTCGGCGGTGTGGCGGAAACGCACGACGCGGGGGGTGAGCCCGCGGGCCGCGATGGCTTCGGTCATGGTTTTCAGAATATCCGAGAGCTTGTGGCCGGCGGTTGTTTGAAAGAGCTTGAGGCCGAAGGCCGGGCTGATGCCGATAACAATGTCGGTTGTACCAGTGCCGGGTCTGGCTTCGCCGAGGTTTTTATAGGTAATGTTTGCTGCTTCATCTTTTTCGTGCAGCGCCTCGGAGCGCAGCACTTCCTTTTGGTCGAGGACATCGCGGATGCCCATGATGTCGCGGCGGCGTTCCGCCGACAGGCGATAGCCGGAGCCCGGCCCCTGATAGTCATTGGGATCATTGACGGCACTCAGCACCTTGCCGTCGCGCACCATGGCGGAGGTTTGCAGATAGTCGCCGGAGACCCGGAGCTTGACGACGTTCAAAAGGTTTTCAGCTTCCTGCGCGAAGCCCGTTTTGGCCAGCGCCTTGATCACATCAATGACAGTGATACTGCGGCGCTTTATTTCCTCGCTGATGAGGCTCACATCGCGGGGCATGAAACTTCGCGTTTCATCGGAACCTGAAGCCACAACGACGCTGGCCTTCATATCGGCGGTGGCGGTGGCAAGGCCAAGTTCCGCATAGACAGCGGCGAGGGCGTCAACGGCGCGATTGCGCACATCAAGGGCTTTGCCTTCAGAGAGTGGCGTCAAGCCGCCGTCGGCCTCGAAGTCCCGTTGCAGCACCAGATAGTCCTCCAGTTCCTCACCATTGAGCAGTGAAGGATTGAAGGAATTGTCGTATTTCAAAATCGAGCCGAAGCCTGAGCAGATGAGATCGGACCCGGCGATCAGATAAGGCATGATCTTGGCACCGACGCGGATTTCGCTTTCGGTGGAGCGGGCGTCATTGCCGGAAGCGCATTCGAGATCGAGCCATACCGCGAGAAGATTTTCCGCCATCAATTCACGCACCCCGCCGGGCATGGTGGCGGTCAAGGGTGCACCGTCAATCCCACCGTTCTGCGTGCCCTGCACACCCATGCCGCGTTGCAGGCAAAGGCAGCGGGCTTCAAGGTAAAGAAGCGATTTCGACTCGTGAAAGCCCATGAGCAATTCCGAGCCGGCGCCTGACGTGCAGCGCATCTTGATGCCGCGCGAAGCATAGGCTGCGGCGAGAAAGGCTTTGGACCACGGCGTGTCATCGCCGTCGATAAAGGTTTTCTCGGTGCCATAGACCGAGACGGTTTCGGCATAGGAAGTAAACCCCGCCATGCCGATCAGCAATTCTTCCGCCTCTTCGCTCGAGCACTGGAACAGTGTGCCCCAGCGTCCGACGGCGGCCCCCACCGCACAGGCCACGGCATTGGACCAGGCATTGCGGGCGACGCGCATGGTGGTTTCAACTTCGTCAAAACCCAGCGCCACAGCTGTTGCTGCGTCAGCGGCCAGTTGCAGCGGATCGTCCTTGGCATTGGTGACATGGGCCTGGTTGCCAGGGGTTTTCCGCGCCCGCATCTTGGAATAGGCGAAGGCGATCTCCAGCGCATTGAGGCGCGAAACAACATCGGCGAGCTTGGCCGGCGTCATGCCATGGGCAAGGCGCACCAGCGTTTCGCGCGGCACATGCATGTCGACAAGCAGGCGCGCCACTTCGGCAGAATCCATAGCCATGGCTTCAGGGGCGATTGCCGGATCGAGGTGATAGGTGGCGATGAAGCGGTCAATCATGTCAAAGTCATGGGCGAGCACGCCATCGAGGCTGGCGACCTTGCCGCCTGCGAGTTCAATGCCCGGCTTCGGGTCGGCAGGGCTTGAAAAAGCGGAAAAACCGTTCTTCCAGTCCTCGGCGGCAAATTTGTCGAGGCGGAGCGGGCGCTCGTCCCAATCGGTAAAGCGCTTCCAGCGGTTTGGTGTGGGCTTGTCCATGGCCACGAGCCTATGGGCAATCTGGGGCTTGCGCAATGCGTGGGGTTCCATGGTATCGGCAATGAGGCATGCGCGAGGGACAGAGATGAAAAAGATTTACAGGGACGCCAATGCAGCGCTTGAGGGCCTGCTGTTTGACGGCATGCTGATTGCGGCGGGCGGCTTTGGCCTGTGCGGCATACCGGAATTGCTGATCGCCGAAATCAAGGCATGCGGCACCAGTAATCTGACCATTGCCTCAAACAACGCCGGTGTTGATGGCTTCGGGCTTGGGCAATTGCTGGAAAACCGCCAGGTGAAGAAAATGATGTCATCCTATGTGGGTGAAAATGCCGAATTCATGCGGCAATTTTTGGCCAAGGAACTTGAGGTGGAGTTCAATCCACAAGGAACGCTTGCCGAACGCATGCGGGCGGGTGGTGCGGGCATTCCCGGATTTTACACCAAGACCGGCGTTGGCACGGTGATTGCCGAGGGCAAGGAACTGAAGGAGTTTGACGGCCAGACCTATGTGCTGGAGCGCGGCATTGTGGCGGATCTTGCGATCGTCAAGGCCTGGAAGGCCGACCCTTCAGGCAATCTCGTGTTCCGCAAGACGGCGCGCAATTTCAATCCGCCGGCCGCCACCTGCGGCAGGATTTGCGTGGCGGAAGTGGAAGAAATCGTACCACTTGGATCGCTTGACCCTGACCTGATCCACACGCCGGGCATTTATGTGCACCGTTTGATTCAGGGCCACCATGAAAAGCGCATTGAGCAGCGAACTGTTCGCAAGAAGGAGACTGCGTGATGGCTTGGGACCGGAACCAAATGGCGGCACGGGCAGCACAGGAATTGCAGGACGGCTGGTATGTAAACCTCGGCATCGGCATTCCGACACTGGTGGCCAATTACATTCCGAAGCGTGTCGAAGTGACATTGCAATCGGAGAACGGCATGCTTGGCATGGGGCCTTTTCCCTTTGAGGGCGAAGAGGACGCCGACCTCATCAACGCGGGAAAGCAAACCGTGACGGTTTTGCCGCAGACGGCGTTTTTTGATTCAAGCCAAAGCTTTGCGATGATCCGGGGCGGCAAGATCAACATGGCCATTCTTGGCGCAATGGAAGTGTCGGAGGAAGGCGATCTCGCCAACTGGATGATTCCCGGCAAGCTCATCAAGGGCATGGGCGGGGCCATGGACCTGGTGGCGGGCGTCAAGCGCGTCGTCGTGGTGATGGATCACACCAACAAGGCGGGCGAGAGCAAAGTGTTAAAGGCCTGTACGCTGCCCTTGACAGGCAAGGCCGTGGTCAGCCGCATAATCACAAACCTGGGCGTGTTCGATGTGGTGAAAGGCGGCTTGCGCATTGTTGAATGTGCCGAAGGTGTTTCGGAAGCGGAACTGCGGGCGGCGACGGAAGCGACGATTGTGGGTTAGCTGAAATTGCCCCGCCCCTGCCCCTCCCCAAAGATTGGGGAGGGGTGAGTGAAAGGATGAAAAAAATTGGTGAGGGGAGGAGTTCATGGAGCGACGGTGACGCGTTTTTGCTCCGCGTTGGCGCGCAGTCGTTCGCGCTCGACATTGTGGACGAAGGGACTGTAGCCGAGTTTGGCCAGGTACATGGATTGATCGGCCTTGGTGATCAGTTCAAGTGAGGTGCGGCCATCGGCGGGAAATCCGGCAATGCCGATACTGACGCCGACCATGAGGATATTGCCATCGACCTCGAAGGGCTGATCCATTGCCTGCAAGATGCGGGTCGCCAGCGAGTCAATGTCGCCAACGCCAGTCACGCCGCCTTGCACAATGACGAATTCATCGCCGCCATAGCGTGCCACAATGTCCTGGGCGCGGGTGATGCGCAGGAGCCTGGCACCCACATGTTCCAGAACCCGGTCACCAGCGGCATGGCCGTGGCGGTCATTCACAGGTTTGAAACTGTTGAGGTCGAGGAACAGCACGGCAAAGCGCGTGTCAGCATCGGCCTCGCCGATCCAGCGATCGAGTTCAAGGGTCAGGGCCGAGCGGTTCAGCAACATGGTGAGTGGATCATACTGGGCGAGATAGGCGAGCGCCTGCTGGCCTTTGCGGCGCTCCGTCACATCGAGATAGGATGTGACAAAGCCCCCGTCCGGCAGCGGCCGCCCGCGAATTTCGAGATTGATGCCATTTGGCCTGGTGCGTTCAAAGGCGTGTTCCTCGCAGCGGGCCGCCTTGGCCATGCGGTCGGCAACCTGTGTGCCAACGTCTCCCGGACCATACTCGCCGCGCTGCGCATTGAAACGGATGATGTCCTCAAGCGACGGGCTGCCATCGCCGAAAAGCGATTCCGGATAGTCGAGCATGCGGCGCTGGTTCCGGTTGCAGAAGACGAGGCGCAAGTCCTTGTCAAACAGCATCAGGCCGCCAGGAAAATTTTCGACGACGGCTTCCAGCAGACGGACCCGCTGTTCCAGTTCGCCGATCCGTGACGCGGCCGCGGTCGGCGATTGACCGGCGTTTTCTGCGGACATCAGTGTTCTCCGTCGCAACAACTTGGCGGCGTTGGTCTAACACTCGGGGCTTTCGCGAGGCTTGCGCCGCCGCTCCCGGGGCGTTAAGTGCGCAACGGCATGAGCGGCAATCCTTGCATCATCTCAGTGGCCATTACCGGGTCGCTGCCGACAAAGGCCAATAACCCGGCCGTTCCCGTCACCATTGCCGAACAAGTCGAAAGCACGCAGGAAAGTTTTGAGGCGGGGGCCAGCATCGTGCATGCCCATGTCCGCGATGTTGACGGCAAACCGACGTCCGATCCGGAGCGGTTTCAGCACCTCAAGGAAGGCATTGAAAAACACTGTCCGGGCATGATTGTGCAATTGTCAACGGGCGGCCGCTCGGGTTCGGGCACGTCGCGGGGCGGCATGTTGCCGTTGCGGCCTGACATGGCATCGCTTGCGGTGGGCTCAAATAATTTTCCGGGCCGGGTCTATGAAAATCCACCGGAACTGGTGGACTGGCTCGCTTCGGAAATGTTGAAGCATGAAGTGAAGCCAGAGATTGAGGCCTTTGACCTTTCACATATTGTGCAGGCGACTGTCATGCAGCGCGACGGACGATTGCGCGGTCCGCTGTTTGTGCAGTTTGTCATGGGGGTCAAAAACGCGATGCCTGCCGATGAGCCGATTTTCGATTTCTGCATCGCGACGCTGAAGCGATTTTCATCTGATGCGCAGTGGTGTGCGGCGGGCATTGGGCAGAGCCAATTGCTGGTCAATGAATGGTGCATTGCCAAGGGCGGCCATACGCGCACCGGCCTCGAAGACAATGTGCGGCTCGACAGAAACACCCTCGCACCATCGAACGCCGTGCTGGTGAAGCGGGTGGTCGAGATTTGTGGCCGCTATCAGCGCCCCGTCGCAACGTGGGCGCAGGCGCGGGCGATTCTGGGGCTCAGGCCGCCGGCGTGAGTTGAAATTCCCGGCAGAGGAATTTCGCATCGGCCAGAAAGCGCGTTGCCTTGTCGGCCATGCCGGGCTCGTGCAGGCGCTCATCCACCCAGCCGATATAGGTAAGGCTGCGCAGCACCATCATCAAGGGAAGGGCGGCGAGATCAGCATCGCGCAAGGGCCGTTCACGCTGATATCCTTCGAGCAAGGCACCGCTCAGATCGGCATAGTCCGGCTCGTGGATGTTTTTGACCATGGCCGTGGCGAGATCAAACATGCGATAGCCAAAACCGCTGTCGTCAAAGTCGATGAAGGATACACGTTCGCCATCGACGAGGATGTTTTCGCGGGCGAGATCAGCATGGATCAAGCCGTGATCAATGCCGCCGCGCTCAAACTTTGCGAGTTCATCGCGGCATAGCAGACGCATTTTCACCAGCATGCCACGGTCTTCAGGGGACAGAAAACGGCTCTCCCAGAACCTGCCCCAGAAGGGTGTTTCGCCAAGCAGGCCATCGAAGTCCCAGGCGGGCCGTTGAAAATCGCGGGGCGGCGTCCATGCATCAGACAGCTTGTGCAATTTCGCCAGATTGACGCCGGTTGCAGCCATGATTGCGGTGCGACTGGGCCCTTTGTGCTGCAGGGGTGTGCCGGATTTTCCAAAGGGCTGGCCCGGCATCCAGGACAGCAAGCTGAACAAGCGGTCCCCGCCTTTCGGATCTTGAACTTTCACGAGATGGCGTCCGGTATTGGCAAGGGCGGGCCTGGGCACCACAATGCCAGATGATGCCAGCATGGCCATCCAGGTGAGTTCAGATTGGATCACCGCTTCGCTGTGATAGCCTTGCCGGTGCAGGCGAAGCGCATGGGGTCCGGCCGTTGTTTCAACATGGAAGATCTGGTTCTCGCGTTGCATGACCGCAACGGGCATTCCGGTGATGATCGGCCAGTGGCCGACGGCCAGCTCCATCAAGTGGTGAGTGTAGCTTTGGGTCATGGGGATTTGGCCAATACCTCGTCAAGGGTTTGCAAAAAAAAGTGCGCTTCGGTTTCACCAAATTGCAGGGGCGGACGGATTTTCAGCACGTTGTAGTCGCCGCCGTTGCTGCCCATGAGAATGCCGCGCTGACGCATGGCGTTGACAACGCGGTCGGTCAAGGCCCGAGCCGGCGCCTTTGTTGTGCGGTCTTCGACAAGCTCAACGCCAATGGCCAACCCGGAGCCGCGCACGTCACCGATGGCCTCGTGTCTTTCGGCCAGTTTCCTGAGGCCATGCAGCAGGTGTTCGCCTGTTCTGAGGGCGCGGTTTTGCAAGTCTTCCTTGTCGATCACATCGAGCACGGCACTGGCTGCCGCACATGAGACGGGATTGCCGCCGAAGGTGTTAAAATACTTGAAGGCCTTGCGGAACCGCGCCATCAGGTCGAGCGATGTGGCAACGGCCGCAACGGGGTGGCCGTTGCCCATGGGTTTGCCCATGGTGACAATGTCAGGCACAAGGCCAATGCGCTCATAGCCCCAGAAATGGCTGCCAATGCGGCCAAAGCCCGGCTGCACTTCATCGGCGATGATGACGCCGCCGTGTTTCCGGACAATGGCTGCGGCCTCATCGAGAAAACCCTTGTGCAAGGCGGGAAAGCCCTCGTTGACGAAAAACGGACAGATGATCATCCCGGAAACGCCGTGGCCGCTGGCGATGAGCGACTGGCAGGCCTTCTCGACTTCAAGCGCAAAGGCCTTGGCGTGGGCTGCACCTGTTTCGCCACCCAGCGGGCGATAGGAATCAGGTGCTGTGACATGCCGGACATTTGCCGCATAGCCGCCAAGTGGCGGCGAGGTTGTCGAGAGTTGTGAAACCGCTGTGGTGTTGCCGTGATAGGTGTGGTTGGTGGCAATGATGCCGGAGTGGCCGCTGGCAGCTTGCGCCATGCGCAAGGCAATGTCGTTGGCTTCGCTGCCGGTGCACACCATGATGGCCGTGGTGATGTTTGCGTGGTGTTTGGCGGTCAGGCG
>JANNFZ010000085.1:0-14700 GCA_031380375.1 Hyphomicrobiales bacterium | reverse complement strand
TGCGGCCATTGCGGCAGGCGTTCTGCTCATACTCGAACAGTTTGCGCAAAATGCCGGGGGCCAGAAACGACAGCGGGTTAAGCTGGTACTTGGGCGCCGTGATGGTGCCACCCATGGCATAGGTGATGCCGAGAATGCCTTCGCGCTTGCCGCCGGTCAGCAAACTTCCCAACACGGGAATTTCGCCGACAAAGGAATTGAGACCGTAGGCCGGGAAATAGCTGCCCGTGAGATCAATGGCACCATCACGCTTGCGGATAAGCCCTGAGGCCGTGGCACCCATGTCAGGTCCGCGCAAAACGACCTTGCACAGGCGCACCAGGTCATTGTCAGTGCTGAACGGCAGGTTGAGCTTGCGGAAGTAAATGCCGTCGCGTCGCGGTCCGGATTTCTTCGGGCGGCCACGGGCGTCGAGTTCGGCAAGGGCGGCCTCGTTGCGCACCTCAAAGTTTTCGATCACCAGTTCGCCGTTGCGGATGGGCGAGCCGGGCTGGTTGCTCATCAAGGCATAAAAGCGCAACTCACCACCGGCGATCTTGCCGTAAAAATCCGTGGCGCGCAGAACGGCACCGCCATCGACTGTCGTGACGCGGAGTTCGCGGCCCCCCTCGGTCGGCGTCACCCGCACGGTCACGGGCTTGCCGCTCTTGAACACGCCTTCAATCTCGGCGCTGGCAATGGAGCCGCGCTTGGTGACAAAATTGGCGGTGAGACCGGTGATCTGTTCACCACGATGGGCAATGACCTTGTCGAACCGCGCCTTCACAACGAAATTCTGGCCTTTGGGGGTCTGGGCATCGGCACTGTCGCCCTTGCCGGGTGACACGAGCGCCTTGATATAGGGCCGCGCATCCAGCGCGGTGCCGGTGAGTTCGAGGTTCATCACGCCATCACCCGGTACCAGCGTGGCCGTAAACACGTCATCCTCCTCAAGCTGGATCTGTGTTGCATCAATGCGCACCATTTCATTGTCTTGCAATTTGATGGAACCCCGCAGCTTGAGGCCCGGCCCGTCAATGGCAATGTCGTCGACCAGCCGGTTGCCCTTGCCAGAATCGATCACCTTGAACGTGGCCTTGGTGCCTTTGGCGGGCCCGCGCAGCCAGCGGGCGGCGGCGAGTTTCATGGTCACGCCCGAGAGATCGGCGGTCACAAGCGTTTCCCTGCCCTTGTCCGTCACCGGACTGATCTTGACTTTCACAGGCACTTTTCCGTCAATGTAATCTTCGAGATGCAGGCCCAGTTTGTCGCGCATTTTTTCATCGACGGTGGTTTCGATTTCGACGGTTGCCGCTTCCTTGCCCGGTGACTTCTGCCACATGACGTCCGAGGCAATGCCGTTGATTTTCGCTGGCCCCGACACGGTGATTTTCTCCGGCGACGATTGCACAGCAAGCGTGCCGTCTGTGAGATCAATGCCGGGCAAAACACCGGTGACCCGCGCATCCGTGATGCCGACTTTGGTTGTCACCGTGACCCGTGATTTGGGCACGCCCTTGATCATCGGGAATTGCAAACCGATGAGCGCATGGGCCGTGCCATCAAGTTTTGGCGCAGCACTCACATCGGCGGGTGCCATGTTGAGGTCGGGGTGTGCGGCAAAGGCCAGCATGGATTTGACCGGGCCTTCAATGTCAAAAGTGAAGTCGCCCATGACTTCCGGCTGCAGGATGTCAGCGGCGAGAAATGTGCCGGAGGCAAGCTTGACGCTTTCGCCGCCGTCGAGTGTTGCCGTGCCCTTGTCGAGCACCAGGCTGAATTGACGGTCCTTCAGATGGGCTTCACCGGATGCACCCGTCAGGAGCGGCAATGTCTTGAAATAGCTGCTGGTGATGCCGTCAACCTTGAAGGCCACGTCAACGGCGCCGTCGCGCATCACGCGCTGTTTCATGGTGCGGGCCAGTTGGTCCACGGGGAAATTGACCTGGAAGGTGCCTTCGGTGATGCGCCCGTCTCTTATATTCTCGTTGATCCAGGCCCGGGTTTTTGGCGTGAGGATGGGCGGCCAAAGCTGCTTCAACAGTTTTGCCGAAACATCGCGGAGCCGTCCCGCCACCTGGATGCCGGCCGATTCCTCGCCCCCGGTGATCGAGCCGCGCAAGCGCACGCCGGTCTGGCCCGCCATGACAACGAGGTCGTCGATGGTCACGCGCTGGTCATCAATGGCCGCAGCACCCTTGAATTCAATGCGGTCGATTTCGACGGGGTTCCGTGCCGTGCCCTGGGCATCGACATTCACATTCCTGGCCACGAGGTCAATGCCGACATCGGTCAGCCTGCCGTCCGGCGAGCGGACCGGGCTCAGCTTGCCTGTCACATCGGCGCGCGACCCGCCCACAAGAATTGACGAGTCGGAGATGGAGAAGACGTCAGAGGCGCCATCATAGGAAAAACGGAAAGCCCCCTCATCGATCAGAATGGGTTGGGCGAAATAATCCGGCAGGTTAAACTCGCCCGCCGCCGCAAACAACTCGCCCGAGGCGTGGCTGACGCCGTTGTTGGCGGTCAATTCCATGTCCATGCGCCCGGAAAACGGCATGCCCAGTTTGGCAAAGCGCGAAAGCACAAAAACCTTCTCGGCGACATTGGCGGGCACCAGATCGGCAATGGCGAGATTGAGGACAAAAGAGCCTGTGTCGCGCTTGTAGGTGCCCGAGAATTCCGCCTGCCAGGGGGCGCCCGCACTTGCGACTTCAGCCTTGGCCACCAGGAGAAAACCGTAAGGCATGCGCTTGAAGGTGAGGTCAGCCCGCGGTGCCGTCCATGTGGCGTCATTGGCTTCATCATAAAAGCGCAGCGAGGCGCGGGTGATATGAATGTTATCAAGGCGGGCGAGAGCACCACTGCCGCCCGGCGAGCCAAGGATTTCCAGAAGCCGGCCGCCCGCAGGTTTCGTCGCTGATTTGCCGGATGGTGGCGCATCAACGGCGTTGATGTCGTTTTCATCGATAATGATCTGTTCGTTTTCATCGGCGGCTGGTTCGTCTAACCCGAGTTCAATCGTGCCATCGAGATTGCGCTTGGCATTGATGCGCGGACCAATGAGTTCCAGGGTGCGGATCGACACGCGACCTTCGAGTATGGCGGCCTTGTCAAGGGTCACGCCGACCTTTGGTGCTGTGGCGAGAAGATTGCCTTCGGTGTCCCTCAGAACGATGTTGCGGGCCCTGACACTTGGCACATAAGTGTCGGTGTCGAGTTCGAGCACTGTGTCGGCGAGCGTGATCTTGAGCCCCGAGAGCTGGGCGTTGATGGCATTCTCAATGGAGGACTGAAGAAAGCTGATGGGCAACGGGCCCATGGTCAGCCGCCAATAGGCCGCGATCCCCGCCAATGCCGTGAAAGCAAAGAGGCCGAGCACCACGATCAATGACACTTTCAAGGCTTTGTGGCCCACCGTCACCTTCCGTCATTACCGCGCCGGGGCGCGGGCCGTCATTGCCGCGCCGGGGCACGGATCAAGCCATGGAGATAGCCCAAGGGGCCATGATCGCCAAGATTGACGAAACCATGGCATCGGGCAATCCTTCACCCTGCCATAATTCAGTCATGACAGGCGGGCCTGAAAGGACTATGGTTTCAGGCGCAGGGTCTGGGGGATCCGGCGTGGGTTGCGTCAATGTCGCGTGCCATAGAGGGGCTGACACATGTTTTTTAGTAAAAAATCCGGGAACCGTCCCGCAAATTCGATTGCTTCCGCCATGCCCATCACCAGTGACGGCACGGAACCCTCGTTCATTGGCCGCGACATGGTGATCGAAGGCCAGATGTCTTGCGACGGCGAATTACACATAGAAGGCGCTTTCCGCGGCACAGTCAGGGCGCGGGTCTGTGTCATAGACACCAACGGCGTGGTGCAGGGCGAATTGTCGGGTGACGTGATCCACGTGCGCGGCCGGGTTATCGGTCCGATCCAGGGTTCAAAGGTTTACATCCACGCGGGTGCCCATGTCGAAGGCGACATTTTCCAGGACACCATCAGCATTGAAAACGGTGCCTATGTCTATGGCACGATCCGCCACAACACCCAGCCTGCACCCGCCGCCGCCTATGCGCCGACGGTACCTGTTGCGGGTGAGCCGACGACGCTGGTGGCCGAACCCATCGCCGACAGTGCAGCCGATGCAGGCAACAGTCTGCGCATGGTGCATTCACGGAAGTAGCCGGCAACGCCGACCGCAGAAGTGCCGCTTTTGGCAAAAATTCGGCTTGACCAGTTGTAATTTATAGATTACATATCTTGCGTGATCCAAATTCTCCGATCCGCTGAGTTCGACCATTGGATTGAGCGGCTTCGTGACGCCAAGGCCCGCGCCCGCATTCAGGCCCGCATCCTGCGGCTCTCCATGGCGAACGCGGGTGATTCCAAGCCAGTTGGCGAAGGTGTGAGCGAAATGCGGATTGACTATGGTCCGGGCTACCGGGTGTATTTTCTGCAACACGGCGCTGAGGTGGTCATTCTGTTGTGCGGTGGCGACAAGTCCTCGCAAGACCGGGATATCAGGAATGCAAAAACCATCGCCAGGCGATGGAAGGAGAGTAAATGAACGCGCAATTCAAAACCTACGACGTGGTCGATTATCTCAAAACCGAGAAGGACATGGCCCTCTATCTCGAAGCGTGCTTCGACGAGGCGGGCGATGATGCGGCTTTCATTGCCGCAGCTTTGGGTGACATCGCCCGCGCCAAGGGCATGAGCGATATCGCGGCGGCAACGGGCCTTACCCGCGAAGGTCTTTATCGCACACTCTCAAAGGACGGCAACCCGAGCTTCAGCGCGATCCTGAAAGTGATGAAGGCGATGGGGCTGAAGCTAAGGCCTGAAGCGGCGTGAGGACAACTCGGCTCACCCGTCACCCCGGCGAAAGCCGGAGCCCATTCACCCAAGCAACCCGGTGTTTGCAAGTCTGGGTTCCGGCTTTCGCCGGAATGACAGTTGGAAGATCGATCAAACCCCTACTCAATATCCTCAACCGCCACATCCTCGCCGCCACGGATGCGGTGCGACAGTGACGCCTGGATGAAGTCATCAACTTCGCCATCGAGCACTGCGGACGGATTAGTGCTGGTGTGGCCGGTGCGCAGGTCTTTCACCAGTTGATAGGGTTGCAGAACATAGGAACGGATCTGGTGGCCCCAACCAATCTCGGTCTTCTTGGCGTTGGCTGCATCGACCTTTTCCTGCTTTTTTTGCAGTTCCAGTTCATAAAGTCGCGCCTTCAGCATCTTCATGGCCGTGGCGCGGTTCTTGTGCTGCGAACGCTCGGCCTGGCAGGCAACGATAATGCCCGTTGGCATGTGGGTGATGCGCACGGCTGAATCAGTTGTGTTGACGTGCTGGCCACCAGCGCCGGAGGCACGGTAGGTATCAATCTTCAGATCGCTGTCCACAATTTCGATCTCGATGTTGTCATCGATGACCGGATAGGCCCAGGCAGAACAGAAGGATGTGTGGCGGCGGGCATTTGAATCATAAGGCGAAATGCGCACCAGGCGATGCACGCCGCTTTCGGTTTTCAGCTTGCCATAGGCATTGTGACCGGTGATTTGCAGCGTGCAGGACTTGATGCCTGCTTCCTCGCCGACGTGTTCGTCCAGCACCTCAACCTTGTATTTGTTGATATTGGCCCAGCGCACATACATGCGCATGAGCATCGAGGCCCAGTCCTGGCTTTCGGTGCCGCCGGCCCCGGCATTGATCTGCAAATAGCTGTCATTGCTGTCGGCCTCGCCGGAAAGCAGTGTATCGAGCTCAACTGCGGCCACCTCGGCATTCATGGCGGCAATGGCTTTTTCGGCGTCAGCGACAATTGATGCGTCACCTTCGGCCTCGCCCATGGCGATCAGCTCGACATTGTCGGCGAGCCCCTGCTCGACGCGCAGGATTCCGTTTATGCGGTTTTCGAGATCCTGGCGGCGGCGCATCAGGGTTTGCGCCTTCTGGGGGTCGTCCCAGAATTTCGGGCCCTCGGACTTGGCGTTGAGTTCCGCTAGTTCGCGGGTGGCATTGTCCCAGTCAAAGATGCCTCCTCAGCAGGCCAAGGGACTGCTGGATTTCTTCGACACGTTTGGCGATTTCCGCGCGCATGGGCTTCGTCCGATTCCAAAATTGAAAGTTGACGGCTCAATAGAGGCCGCCACCGCCATCCGTCAACCCGCCCGAAGGCTGCTGTTGTTCGGAGGCGGAATTGCCTTCGGGCACCAGAACAACGCCTTCACCACTCGCCGTTTTCTCTTCGCTGGCGCCGCCAATGGTGCGCGATGTACTGGGTGGTTCGTCACCGGGCTTGAAGGATTCGAGGATGACGTTTTCCTCACCGAAAATCGCCCGTGTGCCGTTGGTGGCATTGATGGGAATGAGTTCGATGGCGCGCGGCACGCGGAACGGTGCAGCGGCCTTGCCCTCAAGCGCCAGTTTCATGAAATCGGCCACAAAGGGTGCGGCCAACTCGCCGCCGGTGCGCTTGTGGCCCATGGGTTTAGGATTGTCATAGCCGACATAGACGCCAACCGCGAGGTCCGGCGTGTACCCGACAAACCATGCATCACGCTCTTCGTTGGTGGTTCCGGTCTTGCCCGCCACAGGTCTGTTCAGGGCCTTCATTTTCTTGCCGGTGCCGCGTTCGACGACACCTTCGAGCATGGAGGTTATCTGGTAGGCGGTATAGGGGCTCATCACCTGCTCGCGCGTGTCGAGCAATTCCGGCTCCACGAGGTCCGGCGTATATTCGGGTGCCGAACAGCCTTGGCATTCGCGCTTGTCGTGACGCCAGATGGCTTTGCCGCGGCGGTCCTGCACGAGGTCAATCAAGGTCGCTTCGATCTTTTTGCCGCCATTGGCAAACATGCTGTAGGCCGTGGTCATGCGCAGTAAACTCGTCTCGGCCGATCCCAGTGAGTTGGCGAGATGGCGCGGCATCTGGTCATAGATGCCAAGCCGCTGGGCGAGATCGGCAATCTTGGTCATGCCGAGATCGGCGGCGAGCCGCACCGTCATGGCATTACGCGATTGTTCGATGCCGCGCCGCAGCGTCGAGGGTCCGTAGAATTTCTTGGTATAGTTCTTTGGCCGCCATACTTTGCCGTTGGATAGTTTGAATTCAACCGGCGCATCAAGCACCACCGAGGCTGGCGTGTAACCATTGTCGAGGGCTGCCGCATAAACGATCGGCTTGAACGACGAGCCCGGCTGGCGCATCGCCTGGGTGGCGCGGTTGAACTGGCTTGAGCCATAGGAGAAACCGCCGACCATGGCGAGCACCCGGCCGGTGTGCGGGTCCATGGCCACCATGGCGCCTTCGACTTCCGGCACCTGCATGAGGTGCCATTTCTGCGGATCGGTTGAGGGTGCCACATATATTATGTCACCAACCTTCAAAACCTGGTTCGCGTCCTTCACTGGCTTGCCGCGTTTTGATCCGTCGACGTAGGTTTCCGCCCAAGCCATGAGTTCCAGCGGCACCGCGGCAGTGACGCGCTCATCACCGAGCTTGCCGTCAGCCTTGAAGGGCGGCTGCAAGCCCACGGTGGCAGCGGTTTCCCGGACTTCGAGCACAATGGCCAGCCGCCACGGCGTCAAATCCACGGGAATGTGAATGCTCTCCAGGGGCGGCGCCCAATCAGCACTCGCCAGCACCACATTCTTGACCGGCCCCCGCCAGCCGCGAATGCGGTCGAAATTAATGAGACCCCGGGCCAGTGACTGGCGCGCCATGATCTGCAACTTCGGGTCAAGCGTGGTGTGCACGGAATAGCCGCCCTTGTTCAGGCCTTCCCTGCCAAACATTTGCACGAGGTCGCGGCGCACTTCCTCGGCAAAGCCTTCGGCGGCAAACATCTGGGCGCCGAAGGGCCTCGGGCTCACCTTCAGCGGTTTGGCCAGCGCTTCGCTCAATTCAGCGGCGCTGATATAATTGTTGTCGCGCATTTGCTGGAGCACCCAGTTGCGCCGTTCAAGGGCGCGCTCGGCATGGCGGAAGGGATGATAATTGTTGGGGCCCTTGGGAAGTGCCGCGAGATAGGCCATTTCGTCGATGGTCAAGTCATCGAGTGTCTTGCCGAAATAGTTGAGCGCGGCGGCGGCCACACCATAAGAATTGAGACCAAGGAAAATGTCGTTGAGATAAAGCTCGAGGATTTGGTCCTTGTTGAAGGCGGCCTCTATGCGCTGCACGATCAGCGCTTCCTTCAGCTTGCGGCTGATGGTCTGCTCATTGCTCAGAAGGAAGTTCTTGGCGACCTGCTGGGTGATGGTGGAAGCGCCGACGATCTGGCCCTTGCCTGTCAGCTTCACCTGGACGTAGCGCACACCGGCGGCAAAGATGCCGCGATAGTCAAGGCCTGCGTGTTCATAAAAGGTTTTGTCTTCGGCGGCGAGATAGGCCTCGACAAGCTTCTTGGGGATGGCATTGATGGGCACGAACAGCCTGCGCTGTTCGGCAAACTCGGCGAGCAGCGAACCATCGGCGGCATGCATGCGGGTCATCACCGGCGGTTCATAGGCCGCCAGTTGCTTGTAGTCCGGCAGGTCGCGCGAGACATCCCAGATCACATAGAGGGCGGCCCCCGCGATACCGATCACGATCATGAAGCCTGCCGTGAACAGCCAACCCAAAAACCTCAACATGCCTGACTGTTACCTGCCTCTGCCCAAATGACTTACAGTTTCGAAAATTAAAGCGCGAATGTGGCGACGGCGCGGCACAACATCCTCCGTTTACTGGCTGGCGACTTCATTGGCAAAATAGCTGGTGATGGCGGCCGACAGTGCCTTGGTGGTTTTTTCACGCCACACCTTGGACTGCAACCTTTCCTCATCGGCCTTGGTCGAAAGGAAACCGAGCTCCACCAGAACCGAGGGAATATCAGGTGCCTGCAACACAATGAAGGCGGCGGAACGCAGGGGCTTTCCGGCCATTGGGGTCACCGATTGCAGGTCCTTAAGCATTGCCCTGGAAAAAGCCACGGCATGGTTTTTCGATTCGCGCTGGATGAGTTCAATAAGAATGCCGGTGACGTCTGCATTCTCCAGGCCAAAATCAATTCCGGCGGTGAGGTCGGCCTTGTTTTCCTTTTGTGCCAGCGCTTCGGCTTCGGCATCGGAGGCCGTGTCGGACAACGTATAGATGGTCGTCCCCGTCGCCGTCTTGCCGCGCACGATGTCGGCATGGATGGCGATCAACAGGTCGGCATTCTGTTGGCGGGCGAATTTCACCCGGTCTTTGAGCGACATGAAAACATCGGTTTCGCGGGTCAGCAGGGCCACGGCCTTGCCATCGGCGTTGATCTCAGCCTGCAGGCTTTTCGCAAAGTCCAGCACCACATCCTTTTCCTTGGTGTTGGCGGGCGAGATCGCACCCGGATCAATGCCGCCGTGGCCTGCATCAATCACAATGACCTTCTTGCCGTCCGGTCGCACTGGCTTCGCGACCGACTGCTGCGGTGCCTGTTTGGGAAGTGGTTTCAAGACGGGTTTGGGAACCGCCACAGGTGTCACGGAAGCCACCGTTTCCGTGGCCAAGATTTTTTTCGGCAGCACCACGCCGGGATTGTCCTTGGCATAGGCGGCCATGAAAATGTCTTCGCTGATCGACAAGAGTTCTATGACGATCTGGGCGGGTTGCTTGCCCTTGGCCGCGACAAGGTGTGAGCCACCGATCAGCACCGGCCCTGCGGTATCAATGACGATCCGCGATTTGCCCGGTTCAATGATGCCGTAGCGCAGCGCCTTGACAAGGCCCTTGCCTTTCCGCCCCTGGCCGGGCGGCACGTTGAAATCAACGCCTGCCATATCGATGATGACACGATAGGGTTCCGGCAAAACCCGGGCGGCATAGCCGATGTCAGCACTCAGATCGATGGTGATGCGGGTTGCCTTTGCGTCACCTTTGACGGCAAATCCCGTCGCCACGGCTTCTGCAGCGCGCGCAACTTGCCCCGGCAGGGCCATGGCAAGGACCAGCAGCAGTCCCGCAAGGAGCTTTGACAAACTCTCATATCTCATTGATTATATTACACTTTACTTTTCAGCGCTGAACATGGGACAAAGCCTAGCGCGACGTGGTTAACCGCCCGTTGAGAGCATCGCAGCATCGCGCTTGCCATTGCCCGCATTGCCCCCTAGAGAGACTTGGTCTCGTGCAATCAGACTCGGGCCTCCCGTTATGATTGCAGTGAGCAAAAGTTTCGCAAAGCTTGGGCGTCCGGTTTGCATTGACAAGCAGCCCCTGCACTGCGTTTTGGCAGGCTCCGTTAGAGCCAGAACACCGTCTCGAAGGATTAGGACCTGAGGGACGGGCCGACAGGCGTATCACCGTCAGTTGCCCAGAAGGCACTGGCAAAACTCAATTGAGGGACATGAACAAGCTCCCGCTCCACACCCCCGGCGAAACGTCCGGAAACATCCGCCGAACACATGTTGTTTCGGCAGGAGCAGCTTTGTCCATGTTCCCATCTGCAGGCGACCGCGCCCGCAATCTACTCGTCACTGATCCGGACAGACGAGCGATTGTGCGGAGCGGCCACGCCGCGACAAGGAATACCGATCATGGGCAACAAGATGCTCGTCGACGCCTCCCACCCGGAAGAAACCCGTGTGGTGGTGGCGCGCGGAAGCCGCATTGAAGAATTTGATTTCGAAAGCGCCTCCCGCAAGCCCCTGAAGGGCAATATTTACCTCGCCAAAGTCACCCGCGTGGAGCCATCGCTCCAGGCGGCCTTTGTGGAATATGGCGGCAACCGCCATGGCTTCCTGGCCTTTGCCGAAATCCATCCCGACTACTACCAGATCCCCATTGCCGACCGTCTCGCCCTCATCGCCGAACAGGAAGCCGAGGACGAGGACGAGGACGACGGTGACGACGATCACCACCACGATGACCGTCGCGACGAGAATGATGGCCCGTCCGGCGATGGCGAAGGCTTTGACGATGACGCCCCGGCTGAGTCCATGGCGCAGGCGGCGGAACCAAGCGGATCCGTCAGTTCGGATGCTGTCGCGGAAGAGGCTGCAACCCACGCCGAAAACGGCGAAGACGCAGGAGCGGCACCTGCCGGTGAACTTGTTTCGGTTGACGAAGACCCCGAGCACCACAAAGTCGAATCCATTGGCGCCGAAGATGCCATGGAAGAGGTGCGCCAGCGCCGCCAGCGCCGCCAACCCCGGCGCCGCTACAAAATCCAGGAAGTGATCAAGCGCCGGCAGATTCTGCTGGTGCAAGTCGTCAAGGAAGAGCGCGGCAACAAGGGTGCGGCCCTCACCACTTATCTGTCACTCGCCGGGCGCTATTGCGTTCTCATGCCCAACACGGCGCGTGGCGGCGGCATTTCCCGCAAGATCACCGATGCCAATGACCGCCGCCGCCTCAAGGAAGTGGCCCGCGATGTTGAGGTGCCGCAAGGCATGGGCCTCATCGTCCGCACCGCCGGTGCCCAGCGCACCCGTCCCGAGATCAAGCGCGATTTCGACTACCTGATCCGCCTCTGGGAAAGTGTCCGCGATTTGACGCTGCAATCGCAAGCCCCCTGCCTCGTCTATGAGGAAGGCAGCCTAATCAAGCGTTCGATCCGCGATCTCTACACAAAGGACGTTGACGAGGTGATCGTCGAGGGCGACGAGGCCTATCGCGAGGCCAAGGACTTCATGAAAATGCTCATGCCGTCGCACGCCAAGAACGTGAAGCTCTACAAGGACAGCCGACCGATCTTTTCGCGCTACCAGGTTGAGACTCATCTTGATGGATTGCTTTCACCAACGGTCACGCTGCCATCGGGTGGCTATATCGTCATCAACCAGACGGAAGCGCTTGTTTCGATTGACATCAACTCCGGCAAGGCGACGCGCGAACATTCCATCGAAGACACGGCCCTCAAGACCAATCTTGAGGCAAGCGACGAAATTGGCCGGCAGTTGCGCTTGCGCGACCTCGCGGGACTTATCGTCATCGACTACATCGACATGGAAGAAAACCGCAACAACCGTGCGGTGGAACGGCGCATCAAGGAGGCCCTGAAGAATGACAGGGCCCGCATCCAGGTTGGGCGCATCAGCCATTTCGGCCTTTTGGAAATGTCCAGGCAGCGCCTGCGCCCCGGCATCACCGAAGGCGCATTCCGCACCTGTCCGCATTGCGAGGGACGCGGCATTGTCCGCTCCATTTCGTCCTGTGGCCTTGGCGTTTTGCGGACCATTGAAGACTATCTGCTGAAGCGTGCCGAAAACCTGACCGTGCGCTGCGCCCGCGATGTCGCCGCCTATCTGCTCAATGAAAAGCGTGACAGCATGCTGGCGCTTGAGCAAGCCCATGGCATCACCATTTTTGTGGTTGCCGGCGGCGAAGACATGAAGGGCATCCAGACCGTGATCGAACGTGCCACGGATCGTGAACCGCTGCAGCGCCGCATTCCCGCAGCAGCGCCGGTGCGCATGGATTCAGCCTTCGAGGATGAAACCGAAACAGCGGCGGAAGAAGAAATTGTTGCCGAAACTTCCGATGACGCGACGTCAGACCGTGACGAAGACAAAGGATCGTCCAGCGAGGGCGATGGCCGTCGCCGCAGGCGCCGCGGCCGTCGTGGCCGCCGCAGCGATGGCGAACCCGGTGAACGCAGTGCCCAGGCAACCGGTGAAGATACGACTGAGGGTGCAGAGCCAGCGCCACATACCGGTGATAGTGCCGATGGCGTGGACGAAATTGTGTCTGCTCCCAATGGTGAAGAAGGTGGCAACACCGAAGAGCGCGGTCGCGGTGGTGAGCGTGATCGCAATGGTCGGCGTGGCCGCTTCGGTCGTGGCCGTGGCCGCCGTGAACATGGCGACCGCAACGAACCCCGCGAGCACAAGGTGGAACGCACCGAAAATGGCGCCGACCTGGAGGCAGCCCCCGCAAACGAGGATCGTCCGCCACAGGAAGACCGTCCTTCACGCGAAGAGCGCCCGCGCCGCGAGAGCCGTCCCCGCCGTGAGGACCGCCCGCGCCGCGAAGACCGCGAACGCGGGCCCCGCGCCATGGAATATACGGCACCGCCTCCGTCACCGGTGATCATCATTCCCGAAGCAATCCCTGAGCCTGAGCCGCGGAAATGGCAACCACCGGCACCGACAGTGACGCCCGCACCAACAACAACCCGCAAGGCGGGTTGGTGGAGCAAGCGCGACAGTTAGGTTCGCCCCCTCTCCCGAACGCTCCGCGTTCACCCTCTCCCGCGAGGAGAGAGGGTTGGCCAGTTCGATTCATCAACCTTCTCCCCTTGTGGGAGAAGGTGCCAAGCAGCACCTTTCTGCGAGGCGGAAGAGGGGTATTTCGGCCGCAGACACACAAAGAATTGGGACGTTGTGAGCGGCACTCCAGCCTCAAACCCGCCCCAATTCCCCAGCAAGCACGGGCTAGCGCATCGGACGAGCAAATGGGAACATTTGCGAAGTGAAAGATGCGCCAGATTCAATTGCTACAGCAATCTTCCCGCGTTCAATTGAACGCGGGTTGCGGTAGCGTGGAGTGCTTGTTTGATGTCGGCCTTGCGTCGCTTTTTTGTCAGTTTTTTTGTGGCCGTGGCGCTTGTGCTCACAGGTCCCTTGGCCGATGCGGCTGACAAGAAAGCCAAGAGCCCCTCGCTGATCCGTGATGCCGAGATCGAAGGTTTCCTCAGGCAGCTGGCAAGACCTGTTTTCAAGGCGGCGGGCCTCAACCCAAAGATCGTCCAGGTACACGTCATTGCCGACAACAACATCAATGCCTTCGTGGCCAACGGCCAGCGCATCTTCATTCATACGGGCCTCATCACCCAGACCCGCACGCCCAACGAAATCATCGGCGTGCTGGCCCATGAAACAGGTCATATCGCGGGCGGCCATTTGGCCCGCCTCAACACCGAACTTGAGCGCGCCAGCACTGAACGCATTGTCGGCATGCTGATCGGCGCGGCGGCGGTCGTTGGCGGTGCCATGGCGGGCAGCCAGAGTGCGACGCGGGCCGGCACCGGCGTGCTTGCCGGTTCGCAAGGAGCGGCCCAGCGCAATTTTTTGTCTTACCAGCGCTCCATGGAATCATCCGCCGACCAGGCAGCACTCAAATACCTGAAAACCACCCACCAGAGCGCCAAGGGCATGCTCACGCTGTTCCAGAAACTGGCGAGCCAAAACCTGACTGCACTTGACCGGGTTGACCCCTACCTCCTCTCCCACCCCATGCCCATGGAGCGCATCCGCACGCTGGAGGGACAAGCCAGTGACTCACCCTATTTCAACAAATCCGATGAACCCGGCATGTTGCTGCGCCATGACCTGGTGAAGGCCAAACTGGCCGGTTTCATGTTGCCGCCGGGCCGCGTCGTGCAACTTTATCCGCCAAGCAACCTGACCATGCCCGCGCGCTATGCCCGCGCCATTGCCTTCTTCCGCCAGGGCAATATCCGCGATGCCCTGCCGCTCATTGACAGCCTGATCGAAGAGCTGCCGCAAAACCCGTATTTCTGGGAATTGAAGGCGCAGGCCTATCTCGAGAATGCCCAGCCCGCCAAGGGCCTGCCGGCCATCGCCAAGGCCCGCGAATTGCTGCCGGACAATGGCCTGCTGCAACAGCTGCACGCCCAGATCATCATCGCCACTGAACAACGCAAATTGGCGGGCCAGGCCATTTCGCTGTTGCGTGCGGCCGCCGTCAGCGAGAATGAAAACCCCAGCCTCTACCAGGACCTGGCCCG
>JANNFZ010000083.1:0-1901 GCA_031380375.1 Hyphomicrobiales bacterium | reverse complement strand
CCCGCCGACAGGTTGCCCACAAGGTCAAGGCGGAAAACCTCGCATCCGCCCGAAAGGCCTTTCACGACCTTTCCCTCACATCATCAGCAGCGGCGAAGCTTGGCCTCAAGGTCAATCAGGATGGCCAACGCCGCACAGCGTTCCAGCTTCTGGCCATGTCGGATGTCAGCTTTGAGCAGCTTTCGGACATCTGGCCCGACCTCAGATCAACGCCAGACGTCATCCGCACAGCGCTCGAGGCTGACGCGCTTTATGCGGGCTATGCGCCCCGGCAACAGGCGGAAATCGCGTATTTCCGCCGTGATGACCAAGTGAACCTGCCCGCCGACATTGACTACCAGGCCATACCTGGCCTTTCCACCGAACTTCGGCAAAAGCTTACCCGCGTAAGACCAGTCACATTGGGTCAGGCCAATCGCATCGAGGGCATGACGCCAGCAGCGCTGACTTCAATCCTGGTCGCACTGCGCAAAACCAAAACCCGCAGTGTTGCATGACCATGGTCCATGGGGTGG
This sequence comes from Hyphomicrobiales bacterium, assembly GCA_031380375.1. Lineage (GTDB taxonomy): Bacteria > Pseudomonadota > Alphaproteobacteria > Rhizobiales > Aestuariivirgaceae > Aestuariivirga. The sequence goes on along the minus strand of JANNFZ010000083.1, from coordinate 1,386 downwards.
CACCAGAGGTCTGGGAGGCGCTCGGTGTTTCACGTGAATCATGGCCAAAGCTTGAAAAATTCGTGGAGCTGCTCGCCCAATGGCAAGGCCACTTCAACCTCGTCGCACCGTCAACCCTTCCGGATGTCTGGCAACGCCACGTCCTTGACAGTCTTCAGCTTGTGCCACTTATGCTGGAAGACTTTTCAAGCTTTGCCGACCTTGGCTCAGGTAGCGGATTTCCAGCCCTGCCACTTGCCATCGTCACGGGTGCCACAGCCAATCTTTATGAATCGGTGGGAAAGAAGGCGGCCTTCCTGCGCGAGGCTTTGCGCATTACGGGGACAACGGGAACCGTGTCCACGACGCGCATTGAAACGCTCGATGACAACACTGCACCACGTGTCGATGTCGTGACAGCCCGGGCACTTGCGCCCATGACCGAGCTTTTGTCACTTGCCGAACCATTCCTGCGCAATGGTGCGGTGGGTTTTTTTCACAAGGGACAAGATGTCGATGGTGAATTGACCGCAGCCGCAAAATCTTGGAGAATCAAGGCCAGAAAGCACGTGAGTTTGACTGATTCTCGAGCCGTCATACTCCAGGTGGAAGAGGCCTTCCGTGAACACCGCTAGTCCCAATCGTCCGCGCATTCTCGCCATTGCCAATCAAAAAGGTGGCGTGGGCAAGACAACGACGGCAATCAACCTCGGCACGGCGCTGGCCGCCGTCGGCGAAAAGGTTCTGGTGGTTGATCTCGATCCCCAGGGCAATGCCAGCACCGGGCTTGGCATCCGCCGCACCCAGTCGCAAAAATCGTCCTACCATGTGCTGATTGGCGAAGCTGAACTTGATGACGTGATCGTCGACAGCGGCATTCCCAATGTTGATTGCGCGCCAGCAACCATTGACCTTCTCGGCGCTGAACTTGAGCTCGCCGAATTTGAGCGCAAGACCTACCGTCTTTCCGATGCCATCCTGCGGCTTGGAGCGCTCGGCAAGCCGGGGAGGGCCTACTCTTATGTTCTGGTGGATTGCCCGCCCTCCCTCAATCTCCTGACTATCAATTCGCTGGCGGCAGCGGACGCCATTCTGGTGCCGCTGCAATGCGAATTCTTCGCCCTCGAAGGACTGTCGCAACTTCTCAAGACCGTGGAGCGCGTGAAGGCAACGCTAAATTCCAAACTCATCATCCAGGGCGTGGTGCTCACCATGTATGACAAGCGCAACGCGTTGTCGGAACAGGTGGCCGAAGATGTGCGCGGCGTGCTTGGTGCTAAAGTCTATGACACTGTCATCCCGCGCAATGTCAGGGTTTCGGAGGCCCCGTCGCATGGCCGGCCAGTGCTGCTCTATGACCACAACTGCGTCGGTTCGCAGGCGTATATCAAACTCGCCTCGGAAGTC